>NZ_JAUBRI010000076.1:0-30737 GCF_036701795.1 Microcoleus sp. N9_A1 | reverse complement strand
ACAAACCGGGTGGGACGGCCCGCAGCGGGGAATATTATAGACTGTCTTACCGGGATGGCGAGCGGCGCGTAAGACACAAGCACATTCGCGGGGGCAACACCGATTCGCCGATCGCTCAGGCAAAAGTGGCAGAAGTGCGATCGCTCCTGGCGGCTGGAATGTCACCAAGGGCGATCGCGGAAATAATCAAAACCGATGGCAAAATTTGAATTTGCGATCGATCAATTGCGAAAATTACGACAAATAGAAAATAGTCACGACGATCGGTCTATTCAGGATGTTAGCACTGTCTCCTGCAGCGAGTCGGCAAAAAATATTACCAGCATCAAGGTTCACCGAGTAGTTGTACCCCGGTATTCCCGCCAAACCGCCGGGAGCAATTAATGGTACGAATCCAGCGCTATTTGACAGATCGATTCTTATCATTGCAGAAAAAGCTGCAATTTTTGATTGAGTAAGCCCGTGAGTTGTAGTCGTAACGGACCCCTGTGCGGAGCCGGTAGTGAATTCAATCTTTTTGAATCGCAAGTATTGAGCGTGAGGATCGGCTGCCGCTGTGTGAGCCGCCACTGCTGCCGTCACTTCGGTGTCGCGGGCGATCGCAGCGGGAATATCCGTATCGGCGATCGGAGCGGCAGGATTTAAATTGGTTAATTTACCCATTAGGCAGCGATGGTGCTTTCGCTCACCATTAGGTTAGAAGTTCCGCTAGCCGTAATCACGGAAACAATACCCGTATACCGCGAGCTTGTAAGCTCTTGCTCAAACAGGTATCCAGGGGGAATTGGATGCTTGTACAAAGTGCTAGAAACAGTTGCATTTTCGCGTACATATACCGTTACAGAACCAGCATTGTAAATTGAATAATAGCCCCTCAAAGGGTTAGCGGCAAGCGCTACGGTCACAGTCGCAGTCGCGCTCACTGCGCTTACGGTATCTGAGTTCCTAATATCTTCGGCAATATTTACCGCGACATTAGAAGGATTTAGATTGACAAGTCCCATAATTTAAAAATTATCAATTGCGTTTTTGATTTGAGCATCTGAGACTTCGATATATCGAACCAATGAAGATAGGCTTTTGTGTCCAGTTATCCGTTGAATTAGTTTTACATCACAGCCTTGCTCGTTTAGTCGGGTGATAAAACCACGTCTGGCTGAGTAAAGTGAGAATCCTTGATTTTCTAACCCCGCTTTCTTTACCGCACGTCTAAAAGCTTTATCTACAGCCTGACGACTAAGATGCTGATCCGCTCGATAAAGGGAAGGAAATAAAAAACCTGATTCGGGAGGCTGATAAGCGGCAAGCATCAGCTTAAGAACTCTATGCGTATCTACTTGTCGGGTTTTTTTATCCTTACGGTTGTAAGCGGGATATATCACCGTGTCACGCGGTTGTCGCTTTGCAACGTCTGCATAGACGTGATTGACATCTATCCGCAAAATAGCTTCTGGCCTTTCCCCAGTGTACCAAGCCAAACCTAGAAATAATTTGTAAACATCTGTTGCAAAGTGGTTGCTGATTTGATTAAAAGTAATCGGACAGAGCGGTGTAGCTTGTCCAAGCCTCAAAAATTTCACAGTTGCTCTTTCCGTGCAATTACTCAGTGATTAGCAACCGTTTAGGCGCTTTATCTAGTCTAGCAGCCGAAACAGTTGATTTCCGGTTGTTTGTTTTTTTTAAACAGTTGCTCTTTTATCTATTTCAGCAACTTCTTAAGAATTAAGAAGCCTCTCATCAGGGTTGAAAATGTTACTTAAACTTAAAAAGTAAGATTTTATTTTAATTGTTATGTCAGACCATATTTCGGGTGCAGGCGCTTCTGTTTCGGGGAAAAGCTATTCCGATCCGGACGGGCCCACAAGTAAGGAGCGCTACGTGTACGGAATATTAGGTCTGTTGGAGCAGGAAGAAAATAATTTATCAAGAATCGCTGAAAGAACAGACAGGATAACTATCACAGCGAATCTTTCAACTAAAACCGCTGCAATTGACCTGCTTTTAAACGTGGTGGCAGCCAACGCAGCAGGAGGCAGCACAAGTTACACCGCAAGTCATTATCTTACAGGCTCTACATTCACAAGCGGCACGGGCGGCGATAGCACTGCCTCAAATTTGGCGCAAGCAGCTATGGAAGCTGTGGTCGCTCTCAAATTGCTTGAACTCGACCCCGCAAAAAATCCCAACAAGGTAACAGCTATCACTCGCTGCCAGCACATATTGGCCGCAAGCGGGGGAACAAATGCCACCTTTAGCGCCCTGCTGGAATTCCCGATCGAAATAATCAGCTTGCCCGGTGGCGGCAGCGTAATTGAAGGAAAGGTGTTTTTGAACTGATGGCAGAGAACCAATTAGGAAATACTAAAACTTTCCGCCGAAGCATTACTAGCGCGGACGGCACGGGCATTATTGAAATTCTAAATTGCGCCGATAGTTTTCTTGAGTATGATGCTTTATCCAGTTCTTACTACTTAGGTAAAAGCTTTTATCTGGAAGCCTTCAGCGGTGCAATTTACTTGCCATCCTTGCAGCAAGCACCTTTTCCAGAAATATTTCCTGAAATGAATTCAGCGGAAAAAATCGCTGCAATGCTTGCCATTGAGGGAGATTATCCGTTTGTAGGGTTAAGGTTTCACGCTCGCAAAGGTACAGGAGCTTGGTCAACTCTAGCAACTGCAAGATTGCAGAATAAAGGACGGGAAACGACAATCCCCTTCACAATTCCCTACTTGACAATCAATCAGTTAAAGATATTAAGTCCAGACGATCGGCTAGGAATTTCTATTATTAATTACGGCTCTGGCGTATTGGGAGCTGGCGATTATATTAACCTAGAAGGCGATTTTAGAGTCAATATTGACCTGATTGCTAAACCACAACAAATAAGGACGATCGGCGTCGGGCTACCTTATGGCGTGGAGATACCAACGGGTATGCCTACTCGCTTTCGACTGGCAAACACAAATAGAGCAATTCTTTACGCCACAAACACCGGAAATGCCGACATTTGGATTGCTGGCAATTCCAGTGTTGCGATCGGCACGGGTATTTATCTAGCCCCAAACGGCGGCGGTAACTTAACAGAGCAAACAATAACAGGGGAACTGTGGGCGATCGCAGATGGCGGCCCTTCTCGAATTTCGGGAGTAGAGGCTAGCTATGTCTAGGGTTAGCTCCAAGTCAGGGTTGTCGCCAAGCGCCACAAGAGGGTCAAGCGCGATCGACCTTGGCAAAGATAGCGGCGTCAATTTGGGTCAAAAAACGCAACCTTCGGTAACAACTGGAGGTATTGGTGTTACTCAAGAAGTAGCAAATATTGGTGGCTTAAGTGTCACCGGCGGGGTAAGCGTAGAGGTAAGCCCGCTTGCAATTAGCATCAGTGGCGATCCTTCAAATAATAGTATTTCAATTGCTGGTAGCGCTGAATTACCCGGCGGCATTTTAGGAGTCAGCGGAGGAGCGACAATTGATACCAATACAGGTGAAATTATAGGGGGAAGTATTGGGGGAGAACTTGGAGGTTTAGGAATTAATGTTTCTGCATCCAAGGAAGGAGATATCGGTGTGGAATTTACCTTGCAAATTCCTTTCACACCTGTTGAGATAAGTTTAGGTTTTGAATACCCTAAAAAAAAGGAAGAGCAATCAACACCAACACCGACACCAACACCGACACCGACACCGACACCAACGCCGAACATCGGATTTTCTGTAGATCAAATTCTTCCTTTGTTGGAAAATGACAAATGCTATCACGCAGTAATCCTCTGGCACACGTATATTCAAATTGAGTTTATTTGGAGTCCAGATCCCAACGTCTACGTACGCGCTTCTGTTGATTCAGATATTCACGGCGGCGGCGTATGGACAAACGGACAAAACCGTTTTTACGCCAGTTCTGCAAAAGAGCTTCCTTATCAACGAACTCCAGCTTATATACAATTTCACGATCCGCCAAACGTACCCTTAAATCAAGCCTTTTTATATCCCGACGAATTTAAGAAATACAAGGCTAATTTCAAGGCATGGGCTGCTATTAATGGCACATTGCAGATACATATCCCGGGGGGATACAAATACAACGAACAAGTATTAATGCCCTGGCATCTAACTGACACAGGAGCTTCTATAAAATACTATCTTCAAACTTACCGACCGACAGGACAAATTTGGGACGTTTCAATTTACGAAATCCCTTGCCGCATTGCAAATACAAGTCCTAATCTGCCTCGCCGCGTTTCTCCTACTCCTAGTCCTAGTCCCAGTCCTTCTCCTTTCCCAAACCCGCCACCAAGGAAGCAGAATATGGATGATTGTTGTAGAGACACTTTAAAACTACTAAGAGAAATCAAGCGATTCGAGCAAGAAACAATGATTTTATTAGGTAGACCTCTAGATTCTAAAGGAAACCTAGGTTCGGTACCAGCTAACGCTGAATTTTTCGGAGAAGAAACCGAAAGAACTAAAACTCCTATCAAAGATATTCACAGTCCAGAAAAAATCAAAATCAAATTTAGCAATTTTTATCAAATGATTAAATATATATTAGACCAGCAAATTGATTTAGATGTAGCATTAGATCCCAAAGGGTACAAAGTACCTGCAAAAGGTTCTTTCGTTCAGAACCCTGAGTATCAAAGAGATAGCGAACACTCTTTAAAAGAAAATTACCAACCCAACACTGATAAACGCGGTAACAAACGAGAGTTAAAAATAGGATCGGACATCTTAATAAATTCTTTTCTTCATCAACAAGAATATTTATTCAAAGCTTTTAAAGAATACGAATACCTCTTTCCTAGAGGAGAATTTGCAGACTTCAAAATAGACCGCTCATTAATTGCCCCTGGGAAAACAGGAGATATGCAAGTTCATAACAATTTTCAAACCCTGGAAGTATTGTTTCAATACCTTAATTCGGCCTTGGGCAATCCTAGAGAGCCTATTCACGTTGCAGATACAAATCCAGGAAAAGAAGGCAGTCAACCTATTACCGTAACGCCTTTTAGCTTGTCTCATTTGATGAGAGAAATGTACAAATACATTATTGATATGGAGGGCGACCAAGATTCTCAATTAAATTTAGCGTTGCGAGATTTTAGAACCAATTTAGCCAACCGCGTTCAAATTATCCAAATCGCCGAAATGGTTAAAGCGCTCTTTGAAGATAGCGGGATGGTGGAAAAGCAAAATTACATCAACATTAAATTAGAAGGAGATCCGTATGCTGGCTGTTTCACAGAAGGAAAGGGATTTGAGCCAAGCAAAGAGCTTGACGAAAATACAGAGGAAGCTACCGAAAAATTATTAGAGCGTACGCTAAAGAACTTTGAAATGAAAGTCAAAGTCTTTCAACGCGACAACAAAAAAGACCCAAACGATTTAAGAGATGTAGTAATTGAGTTGTACAACAAGTTGATAGAACAACAGGGAGGAAAAACCGTTCCACAAGACCAAATAGAAGAAGAATTGAAAAAAGCTAAGTTCAATGTTGAACTAGATGGAGCATTGACTAGAGTCAACACCAAAAAAGCTCAATCTGCCTCAACTTACCGTACTCGCAAAAAAAAGAAATAGGAGATATTACTGTGAATTTAACTGCTGCATATTTGCCTCAATCTTGGGTAAACGGCGAAGGTCTAAGTGAGATGATTGAAGGAGTTAAGGAATTCTTTGGTGGCGTAATAAACACAGCAGCACAGGTTTGGGATAATTTCCAGAAATACATCAGAAGCAAGGAAATAGGAAATGTTTTTGCTCCTGGTGTAACCGTAAATTTTGGTGATTGGTTGGATGAAGATCCGCTGGGCGCATTTGTTGGAGGATTAGCTGTTGGTTTGCAGTGGGCGGTTGAATTTTTTGTCACTGGCGCTGCGCTAAAGGGGGTGTCGGCATTGCTTAAGGGAGGTGGTGTAGTTATGCGCGTCGGCGGCAGAATTACTGGAATGTTTAATAGATTGAGGCCGATGCTTCAGCTATTAAAAAGTAAAATTGTTCAGCGTCTAGCTTTAGGAGCTATGGTGCGCTGGGGAGTAGGAGGAACTCAAAGAACTTGGAATTTTGATTGGAATCAATCCGATATGCAAATCAGGAAAAAACAAGGACAATTACTTGAGGGTTTGGCGCCGCAGTGGGGAGAAGCAATTGGCTCGATTCTTGGTACTTTTTGCGGATTTACATTAGGGAGACTAGCTGAGTCTAACCAGCATAAATTAATAAGATTCAATCCCAGCATTGTAGCTAAATTAAATGAATTAAGACTAAATACTTTTGACGAAGATTCGTCTTTGTGGGAAGAAGCTGTCGAAAATCTCAAATCGGCTATTAATGCTTCTAACCGCGTCGCGTCACAGCTTTTGGGATTAGAATCTTTTTTAAATATCAGAAAAATTATTAGAGGCGGTGCTAAATTAATTAACCTCAAAGCAATATTTCCCGGCATAGGTAACTGGATAGAAAAGTGGGGAGAGGAGGAAAGAGAGCCTTGGAGTTTCGCAAGTCAACAGGAGAAATTTGTTGAGTCGTTCCCTGAAGGGTGGAAGCGCGAAACGGTAGAAGAAGGGTTGGAAGCATTTCAAGACGCTTGTGCCGAGTCAATGATTGTAGTTAGTTACGCTTTGTAGGAGGTTGTATATGGCAGGTGGCGAAATAGTTCCTTATCAGGGCGCAGCAGGGGTTCTCAGTACATACTTGTCGCAAGAGAATGGGTCAGCGTCGGATAATACTCCTGATAATTTTGGAGTTGATATTTTTATAGATGATTTTGAAGATGAATTCCCAATGCCAGATTCAGCGGATATTGAAGGCTGGGTTCCTGAATCGCGACGCGCCAACGAACAACGCCCTTGGGGGCAGCAATTTGGAGCTCGCCCAAAAGTTCACGAAGTAAATCAACCATTTAAAGCGCAAGAGCGCGGTTGGAGACTACTAGATTTACATCCAAATCGCGACCACAAAGAAGAGTATTATCGGCTAGCGGGAACGCCCGCAGAATTGCGGATAATGCTTCAAATTGTTCGCGCAACTCGCGAAATGGTAGGGAGAAATATCAATTTTGAAGAGTGGTTTAAGTTGTGGCAAGATGGTTTTCCTGAATTTAAGGAAAACAGAGCTACAACAAATTTTCCCTTAGTTGGTGAACATCCTTGGCGCGGAAAGACAGAAAATAAACCGCGATTTCGAGAATGGACAAAGCCGCAGCAGCGGTTAAATTTTGGATTTCGGACAATTGAATACTGGCGCGATCGTTCTAACGAAACCGAGTCAATTGTTTTGAGTGGCACTGACTTGCAGTTGGTTAATCACATTATTCAAATTGAATACGAAGGAGGAGGTGCAGGCGCTAGCAAAAATTTAAATCGCACGTGGCCGTTACTTAAGGGACAGCCAGAAATCAAATTGTATTTTCTCGGAGATAAGAAAGCTAGCGGTGAAATTTCATTTAGGATTATGGATAAATCTGACGATCCCAAAAATCCGTTACCAAGTATTAGTAAATTAGATTTGACTAAATATGCTCGCTTAATAAAAGAAAATTTTGCCGTGCCTGAATTATTCACTTGGGAAAAAGGCAGAGAAGTCGTTAGTTATCGCAACAGGTATCAAGGTTTCGAGGGCTGGTATTTATGTAAAAATGAAACGGCTGGTCGGGCACTCATTTCGCGAATGCTGGCAGTTGCGGGGCATCAATTGGACGAATCAAGCTTGAGGTTCACTACGGCGCCAGCTTCTGCTTTCCCGGCTGATCCTCCAGACATTACCGTCCTAGGAGAAGTAATAGGACAAAATGCCGATCGCCCTATAGTAGACGTTAAATTTTATCGTGCAGAAATAAAACTATCCAAGATTCGGACGCCCATTTTCCTTAATGAGAGAGCGCGGATTGTTTACGAGTGAATCCAACACGTATGTTTTTATCGGAAACCCATAGGGTTTCGGGCAGTGTTACAGGGTTGTCGAGCGCCGAGTGGTTTTATTAGATTGGGAGTATCAAAGCTCAAAGGAAATTTTGCTATGGCAGTACCTGTTGCTTATTTCACAATTGGCGCTCTCGGTGCGGTGCGACTAACCGAAAATTACAAAGCGATCGCTGCTGATTTAGGCCTTGGAGGCGGGTCAGCAACACCAATTACGGGAAAGTCTCTGCTTAGATCGGGTGTGCTTCAAGAAGCCCAAGAAGCGGGACGTATTCGCATTCAACTTCGCAACGGTACCGGTAAGCGCCGCAAAGGAGTTAGCGTTTTATGCGCCCTGGACAAGATGGAAGAAGCCCCCAAATCAGTCATCGGGAAAGAGTTTGGTACGGGCTGGACTATTGTCGGTGCCGGTTATCCTCGAAAGGCCGTGTTTTCTTAGCCTTTTGCTTTCAATTCAATCAAATCAAGTACCGCACAGCGATAATAATAATTAAGTTACAAAAATATGCCAGCAGCTAAAATCGGATTGTGTAAAGCAGTAGTTCCTGTAGTTGATGCCGCAACAACCACCACTACAAATGAAACTGTGTATTTTAGATCCAACACGCTTTTATACACGGGGGATTTTGCAACAGCAGTAGGCATTAGTGTTGCAGGGCCGGGTGAATTAAGCAAACCTGCTATGCCAGTGAAAAACCTAATTAGAGGCGGCCAGTTGAGCCGCATGGTAGCGGTAACTAAAGCCACTGCAACCAACCCGTCAACTCAAGTGAAGATTCTTGTAAGCACAAACAAAACGCCTGACGCCAGAAGCTGGCCGGACGGTACGAAAACATTGCCGGGTTCGTCAGCCGGACCCATCACCGCAGTACGCAACGCCAACAGAATGCGCCTTTCTTAATTTTCGGCGTTTGTGCAACTTTTTACTCTTGCCCTTTACCAGTGCCCTAAATCTCAATGCTAAATTTAACCGATGTCATTCAGGGCATCAAAAATCCTGAACTTAAGACCTCGCTTTCTTCTCTCAAAGATGTTTCGCCTGAAGTGTTGCTCTACAATGTAATTCAAGCTTATTTAACAGCTCAACGAAATTACAATGCAGTGCAAGAAGGGGAAGAAAATCCAGCTTTTCTCAATACAATTATTAAAATTGACAAGCAGCCTGTTGCTCTGGATGAAAATCAAGGTGTTGCTTACCAGGATGACGTGATTACCTTGCGGCTGCGTAATATTTTTGGCGTAGAACGAGTCGCCGGATTTACGGAAGCAACAAAAGGCATTCTATGAATAAAATTCCCCGAATTACTGTAATTCAAGAATTCAAAGACGAGGCTGGTGAGTTAACAGGGCAAATTACCAGTCAGTCCGGCGCAGACGGTACTTGGCTGCAATTTGATTGCGAATGTCTGGACGCTTTGCCAATTTGCCGATCGCAATGTTGCAGCCTTCGGGGAACTTTTTTAACAGAAACTGAGGCTCATTCTGGCGAGTACGATTGCTTTGCCGACCCCGAAACTGGGCTGCCACAGCTTCGGCGCGATGCTGATGGAGGTTGCACGTATCTCGATCGCGAAACTAAGCTTTGTAGTATTTACAATCGCCGGCCGCAAGTTTGTCAAAGCTTTCACTGTACGCGCGGTGCAGCGGTGCGCGGGTGGAAATTACCCAATATTGTACAGCGGCACTCAGCATGACCTTATTAGTTGAGTTGGGAAATTCTGGTAATTGGTTGCAAAGTGATTCGCAATCTTTTACCGGATTTCCTTTACCCGAATATGTTCCTCCTTTTCAATTTGAAAAGCATATTTTGGCAATATATGTAGATAATTATGAAGCAAAAGACACGTGGAACTTTGCAGGGTGGGTTAGCCAGAAAATTAGGCTAGGGATTGGGCCGAGCCAAGGAGCCGAATCAGTTAGCAATAAAAAATTGTGGCTTCGGAGAACTCAGCTTTTGATTTTCCCGAAACTGACAACAACTTACACTTTGTCAATTCATTTTCCCCAGTGGTTCAAACGAGCCGACTGTACTATCTGGGAATACTGGGGGCCTGAAGCTGACACGGTGACAAACGCCATAGGACAGGTGCAAAGCAGTGTGCTGAGAGTAGAAAACAAAATTAATTTGCTATTGGATTAGCTCTATTACACGTGAAAAATGTTACCGAAATTGCATCGTTAATTGGAACGTTTTTAACAACGCTGATTAGCTTGATCGTCCTTTGGAACGTTACTAGGGGGGTATTGACGCTTTTAGCAAACATTCAGCGAAAGCTTACCGTGCTCAGGACTTTGTACATAAGCCAAAGAGCGGAAGTTCGCGACATCCAAAATTATTTAAAGATTCATCACGGCTATCACGTGCGAGGGGGCATTCACGAGATTCAGGATGATCTGCTAAGCGAATACAGCAATGAAAACACGGGGTTTTGATATGAATAGGTACTCGTATCGCTTCACCGTTGCCAGTCTGGGAATTTCTGTGATGATGCTAGTTGGAGCAAGTGTTGTATTAGTTTTCCAAAAACAGGACCCCGCGCCGCTAGTTCCTTTTTTAGCGCCAATCTTGACAGGACTAGGCGGCTTGCTCGTTTCACCGCCTAAGCAATCATCCATGTCAAATGACTATACGCGAAGCTAACCGCTTATTAGAAAACGCCGGAGCAAGTCAATCTCAATTACTGGATTGTTTAGAAAGTCTATCCAAGGAATATGGTTACATCCAGGGCATGACAATTGCCAACCTTCGAGATTTAGTTTCTGGGCAAAAAGCATTAGCAGAAATTCAAGCCTTAATCGAACAGCTCAAGCAAAAATTAAAATGCACAAACTAATTTTTACGATGAATTTAGCTCAATCATCTGAGCTAATTTATGGAAATTTGCAGCTAGTTTACCCCGATGGAAATGCGATCGACTACTTGGCAACTTCGGGTTGTGTTGACTGGCAGCGACCGGGTGATGAGTGGCAACGTGGCAAAGGCCCAATCCCGGCAGGTGAATATCAAATCCCCAGCGAGCCGTACTATTTGGAAACTCGCGGCGTAGAAGGCGATTTCTTCCATATCACCCCTGATCCGGTTGTGTCAGAGCATGGCATTCGAGCCGAATTAGGCCTTCACTTTGATGCAAATGTACCCGGCAGCGCCGGTTGTGTAGTTATCAAAAATCGGGAAGGTTGGCGGCGCTTTTGCGATCGCATGGCGTCGATCGCAGAACTGGGAGTAAAATCCTTGCCACTAACGGTGAAGTATTAGCTTTAAAGCACTATATGTAGTGTTGCTATGAAGCTGCATCAACACTACATACAGCGTGTCAATCCCTGATAGGGTTTTGGGTAATTGCCCAGCGTGTAAGACTGCCCTTTTTTCAATCCCTGATAGAGTTTTGGCTGGGCGGCTGAAGGCCCGCGCATCAGTGTGCAGCGCAATTCCCCAGCCACCAAAATAATACATTTATCCCTGGGGATTCCGTCTAGCAAAACGAGATGCAATTGCGGCAGAAATTTGCCTCCGAGAAGTAGCCCAGAAATAGCATCCGTGGCATCTAATCCGTCTGGGAGGACTTGTCCCCACACCATTCCTTCAAATCGAGTTCCCCCGCAGACTATGCCCGCGATCGACACCATGCTGCCGCTTGTACGAGAAAACGGAGCGTCATCAAAGCCAATAACCTTAATTGTGCGATCGAGCCTCAGCAAATCTGCCAGTTTCAAAATATGGAGTTCCCTAAACTAAAGTTTTTGAGATTAATTTGACTTTTACATACTATCATAGACGTTAGACCTCTTGCCTAAATTTTTGATTGATAAATCAACCGCAGATGCAAGGCATATCAACACAGATCAACGCAGATAATTTCATGATTGGAAAGCTGGGGAATGCAAGAGGTCTGTTAAAGACATCATAACAAAAAAGGTTTTAGACAATTGTTAAAAAAATACGTAGCAGCGATCGACCAAGGAACCACCAGCACCAGATTTATCGTATTCGATCGCCTGGGACAGATAATTTGCAGCAACCAACAAGAACACCAGCAAATTTACCCGCAGCCGGGATGGGTTGAACACAATCCCGATGAAATTTGGCAGCGCACCCAAAGCGTTATTAAAAATGCCCTCGAAATCGGCAATATCGACCCAAAAGATATTGCTGCCCTCGGTATTACTAACCAGCGCGAAACTACAATTATTTGGAACAGAAAAACTGGCAAATCTTACGGAAATGCGATTGTTTGGCAAGATACCCGCACTCACCAAATTTGCGAAAAATTAGCTGAAGTTGATGGCAAAGAGCGATTTCAAAAACGATGCGGTTTGCCGCTGGCTACTTATTTCAGCGGGCCGAAAATTAAGTGGATGCTGGACAATATTCCAGGATTGCGGGAAGCTGCAAATCAAGGGGATGCGATTTTTGGCAATGTCGATACTTTTCTGATTTGGCACCTGACTGGCGGAGCGCACATTACCGATGTTACCAACGCCAGCCGCACGATGCTGATGGATTTGCAAACCCTCGATTGGGATGCCGAAACTTTGGAAATAATGGGAATTTCCCGCCAGATGCTGCCAGAAATTCGCCCTTCGAGTCAAGTTTTTGGAACTGCAAAAGGATTGCTTGCAGGTGTTCCGATTGCTGCTGCTTTGGGCGATCAGCAGGCGGCTTTAGTCGGGCAAACTTGTTTCAGTCCGGGGGAGGCGAAAAATACTTACGGTACGGGCTGTTTTATGCTGCTGAATACTGGTGAGGCGATCGTCCCTTCAAAGCAAGGATTACTAACAACAGTTGCCTACAAGATGGGAGAATCGCCCGCTGTGTATGCTTTGGAAGGCAGTATTGCGATCGCCGGAGCATTAGTGCAGTGGCTGCGGGACAATTTGGGCATCATCAACACATCTGCGGAAGTAGAAACATTAGCAAATACAGTCGAAGATAGCGGCGGAGTTTACGTTGTGCCGGCTTTTTCTGGACTCTACGCGCCCTATTGGAAAGACAGCGCGCGGGGAGTAATTGCAGGTTTAACTCGCTACGTGACTAAGGCACACATTGCCCGCGCAGTATTGGAAGCGACAGCGTGGCAAACGCGGGAAGTATTGGATGCAATGAATCAGGATTCTGGTGTGCAGCTTTTGTCTTTAAAAGTAGACGGTGGGATGGTGGGAAATCACACGCTGATGCAGTTTCAGAGCGATGTTTTGGGAGTGCCTGTGGTGCGGCCTGTGGTAGCGGAAACTACTGCACTGGGGGCGGCTTATGCGGCTGGTTTGGCGGTGGGTTTTTGGAGTAAACTAGCAGAATTGCGGGATAATTGGGCGGTGGATTGTACTTGGGAACCCGAAATGCCGATCGCACTTCGCGAGCAAAAATATCGCTTTTGGAAAAAAGCAGTTTCCCGCACCTTCGATTGGGAAGAATGAATATAAAGCCTTTAGGGGCGGGCTAGGAGCAGCGCCCCACAAGTAGATTAAAAATTCACTCTTTGTGGAACAGGCATCTTGCCTGTTCCGGCTATGTATTTAGTGATATCATCAAGTCAACCACTATTTTTCAACCTGCCAATAGATGATTTCGCTAAATAACTTTAAAAAAATCCTCGCCGCCGTTTTATTAATACTGATGCTAACCTTTGTAGAAATCGCCACTACTTCCCAAATGGCGATCGCAGATACAGCCACAAATCCCGCAACCGCAGCCGAAGTATTCAGCACCAACTGTGCCGGCTGTCACATCAACGGCGGCAACATTATCAGGCGCGGCAAAAACTTGAAACAAAAAGCCTTAAAAAAATACGGCATGGATTCCATCGCCAATATTTCCAACCTAGTAACCAACGGTAAAGGAATTATGCCCGCTTACAAAGATCGTTTGTCAGAACAACAAATTATCGATGTTTCAGCCTACGTGCTATCCCAAGCCGAAACCGATTGGAAATAGAACCTCGGTAGATTATTTATAGCTTAGGCAATCTTGCCACAGACATCAGATATTTCTTGATCGCAGGTTGAAGCGCGAACAGAGTTTCACTTTCGGCTTGGACTGTTTCAATTAGCGATCGCCTTAAAAGCGATTCCAGCGCCCTCAGCAATTCTGAACCCCGCTCTTGCTGAATATCTGAGTAGAAATTTTCAATATCAACAGGTTTGACTTCTTTCGCCATAGAGTATAATAGTTCGATTTCTAATGCTGATAAGCGATTAAACTGCCGAGATAACGTATCGCTATAATCTCCCAGAAACAGCCCATTTCTTAAAAAATTAGCAATGCTGCCGCCAAACATATCCTTAATAGTTGTTGTTACTATTTTTAACGCCAAAGGATTGCCGCTGTAGGTCTCTATCAGTTCCGAGTATTCACCTTCTTCAGACAAACCCTTGTTTTTAAGGATTTCCACAGCCGCCTCTCCCAAACCTCCCAATTTTAATGACCGTACAGATTGATTATCACCTTCTAACGCTGCAATTTCTTTAGGTTTTTCGCAGCTAGTCAACAGCAAGCAACTTTGATGCTGCGATTTTCCTACTTGTTTCAGAAATTCCCCATATACTTGATATCCTTCTCGATAATTTCCTGTTAACTGCTCAGTGCTGAAAATAGCTTCCCACTCATCTAAAATTATTAGGCATCGACGCTTTTGTAAACACTGAATCAGCCGCTGGATACCATCAGCGATGATTGTCGGTTCTATTCCATTGGTGGAAGCGATTAGGTGATCCAGGGAAATTTCAAGCTGCGATATCGCAGCTTGAAAAATCTTTTTATCCTGAGTAATTAACTGCAATTTATTTAAATCGTTTGGCGGTTGATCTGATAAAAATTCGATTAAATTTACCAGAGTATCTGCCAACAGAGGTGCATGACTGAGGTTGAGCCAAATCAAGCACTCAAACTGGTGTTTAATCATATCTGTTAGCTTAGATGCTAAAGCAGTTTTGCCAATGCCCCCCATACCCAATATAGTAACTAAGCGACAGTTTTCATGTAAAATCCATTGCTCTAAGTTAGCAAGTTCTGTTGTACGCCCGTAGAAAATAGACGTATCCACCGCCAGCCCCCATTCAGTTCGATTTTCGATGCGAGTTTGGGTATAATTTATGAATTTAGAATGGAACGTTTCTCCATGAATCTTTTGTTTATAACCAAATATTTCTAGCATAGTTGGGATTTCTTTCCAGTCTTTCGGGTGTTGCAGCGTCAAAACTTCTATGTAGCGATACAGCCCTCTCGATAAGTCTACTCTAATACCCGCACAGTCGCGATGGAGTGCGGCGGCAATTTCCGGCGGACTATAATTGCAAAGCAATCCTCGCAGGTAAGTTTTTTCTAAAGGAGTGAGTCGCTGCTTTCCACTGCTAGCGTACTCTTGCTTGGCTGCTGTCAAGTCTGCATATAACTGTTCGAGATTCCACCAAGCCGCAGCCTCTATAAACTTTGGTTCTGGTATTTGTAAGGGTTTATTTGGAGGTGTCATATTCACAAGCAGAAGCACACTCATAATTATTTATGATTTTACCAGATTAAGGATCTAACTTATTAAGTATTTTTACTGGCTTGTGAGGATATTTTAGATACGTTATAAAATTTATTGTAAATAAAGCCTATCCCTGTGTTGGTGTACTTCTTATAAAAATACCTAATAAAAATACTAATAGCTATTAGGTAACTTATCTGTCTAGAGTGTTTTATAAATGTAGAAGGCAGTATTTTATAACACCTGCTATCAAAAAAGTTAAGAGGACAGGTTAAAATGGCATCAGTTCAAGTGAGCAATCAGTTAACTGCAACTGACAAGAGTATCCCGACTCCTAATTCGGGCGATGGTTCTGCAAGAACTCGCGCTAAAGATTACCTTTTAGAAGTAGAGTTAGTTAATGAGCCTATATCAATTGATCTTTTTAAAGATCTAAGCACTAGCTATGACCCTTACGTGCAAGTCTTTCAGGTACCCAAAGGCAATACGGGTGCGAATGTCGCTGATACGAGTGGTCTTCTTGTTGCTCAGGCTGATGATGGCAACGGTCTCAACTCAAAAATACCGAGTTTTAGCGCCCAATACTCTAATGGTGCTACTTCGCTTACAAGTGTGCCTGGTGTGAACTATGTAGTCCGCGTGACTAGCTTGAATACGTTAAACGAACTTCCTCAGCCTTTCACATTACAGGTTTCAACTGACAGGGGCAATGTCACCTTGAAAGACGCCCTAACAGGTGCGAATGTAGATGCCGCAGGCAGTAGTGGCACTCCCGTCGCGCGTTTCTTTGACAAGACGGCAGGAGGGCATTTTTATACTACAGACCCGATCGAGAAAAGTGACCGACTAACCAACCCTGCTCGTTTCCAGAGTGAAGGCGATGAATTTGTTGCTCCAGGCGACGGTACCGCAAAGGTTCAACGCTTCTTAAATACGGCATCAGGAACCTATTTCTTTACGAATAAACCTGGTGAGATACAGTTTGTTCGCACCTTACCCCAGTTCCGCGATCAGGGGGAGGTTTTCAATTCATATAGCACCGCAGTTCCGGGTGCAATACCCGTCTATCGTTTTACCAACCTGGCGAGGGAACGGGAAAATTCGCAAAATATTACACACTTTTTCACCGCAAGCGCAGAGCAACGGCGGGCGGTACAAGGGAGATCTGATTTCCGGGATGAGGGCGTTGCTTTTTATGCTCTTCCCGGCGCTTAAGCAGGCAGTGGGATTATAGGTTTAAAATGAGTAGTAGGGTGCGCCACACGCACCCTACTTTTTTATCTATCAAACTTTTGGGTAACAAGCGATATTTTGGTCATCCCATGAAAAATCTCAGTGCAAAACCTTCCTTTTTCAAGGCTTTAACAATCATTAGCTTGTGCTTGTATCTAACCTTAGTTGTCAGCCCGCCCGCTTTCGCCTCGATTCACAAGTATCCAGAAGCGGGCGACAGAGTAATGTTTCGTTCCGTACAAAGCCTGCGCGATACTGATGACAAAGCGTGGCAAGTGGTTTTGTACAAGCGAGTAAAGTCGGGAGTAGTAAACTCTTTTAATCTAAGATTGGTAGGATTTCCCGGAACAGAATTGCAGCACCCTGTGCCGCTGAATGTGGCTGCGGGAAGTCGCGCAATGGGCATGGCTAATGATATTTGGAGCGAGTCGGATTTGCCGATTAATGTCGGAGAATACGATTTTAAATCAATCATTACACAAGTCGAAAGTAATCAGCCTTTGCGGTTGAACTTGCCTGTGAAAGGTGAAAAAAAAGCTGCGTTGCTGGTTCCTCCTTTTGCTGTCAGAGAATGGCGGCTGTTGTTAGAGAGAAACTAAATATACTAATTTAAGCGCACTCTACATTTAAAATCGATACAATTTCCAATGTCACAAATCATTAGGTTTAAATTATGCCTTAAGGTAGATTTAACCTACTTGAAGAATAATACAGGAGGGCAAAAACTAAATAGATCAATTTAATCGCACTATACATTTAAAATCGCTCAAGTTTCAGGGATGTATTAAAAATAACTTTATTTACATAGACCTTAAGGTAGATTTAACCTATTTGAAGGGTAATTATGAAACAAACTAAAATCTGAGTTAGTCGGTTGACAAGACTCCAGTGTTTTAACGTGCGCGTCTTCAGGGTGAATCTAGTATGACTTTAATCAGTAAAATTGTCCGAAAAGCTTTGGCAACAGGTTACTTAACGGTTGAGGCTGAAGAACAGTTGCGACAGCAGTTGCAGATGACTAAGTACGGTTTAGAAGATTTTGAGGCTTTTATTAATTTGCAAAAAGAGGTGATGGAAGGTAGGGTGAAGCAGCAAGCTTTGGAATTGTTGCGATCGCGCAAATGTTCTGCCACGGCTTGAATCCCGTTCGATCGCGCTTTTGGATAGAATAAGGTCGATCGGCCTTCCTATGTCGATCGGCCTTTCGGGCGCGTGCTCTCGGGCCCACCCCACAAGAAAATTCACTCTTTGTGGAACAGCCCGGAAAGCCTGTTCATAAAAAATCCCCACAAATCTGTTCTCAAACTAACAATTAGAAAAGATTATGTACATTTTACCTTGACAAAACTCCAATAATCCGCAATAGTAGTAGATTGTCTGTCTAAATCCGGCTCGGATCAGGTTAAGACATTCCAAAAGCTGGAGAGCAGTCAGCCGTCAAAAGTCCACAACGACCAATGACCAATGACTCATCAGCTACCTGTACGGCAATCTCAACAACCATCCCATGACTTACGCAATCATTGAAACCGGCGGCAAACAATTTCGAGTAGAACCAGGCCGCTTCTACGACATCGAACTGCTTCACGTTGAAGCGGAATCCAAAGTCACCATTGACAAAGTATTTCTGATCCAGCACGAAGACGACGTTCACATCGGCCAGCCTTTACTAGAAAATGCGACTGTAGAAGGAACCGTGCTCCGGCATTTCCGGGGCCGCAAAGTCCTCGTCTACAAGATGAAGCCGAAAAAGAAAACTCGGAAGAAAAAAGGACACCGCCAAGAAACAACTCGGTTTATGATTGACTCTATTACAGTCAATGGTGTTGTTTTGGCAGCGAGAGACTTAACTCAAGAAGTTGTTGAAGCTCCCCAAACTGGCGAAATTGAATCAGAATAAACAATAGTAAATAAAGTTGAGGACATTATGGCCCATAAGAAAGGTACAGGCAGCACACGTAACGGACGCGATTCTAATTCCCAGCGTCTGGGTGTCAAAAAGTACGGCGGTCAAGTTGTCAGAGCTGGCAACATTTTGATTCGTCAACGCGGGACGAAGGTTCACCCTGGTAATAATGTTGGTATCGGCAGAGATGATACTTTGTTTGCCATGATTGATGGTGTTGTGACTTTTGAAAGAAAGGGCAAAACTCGCAAGAAACTCAGCGTTTATCCTGTGGTTGCAACTGTGGTTGCACCTGTGGCTGAAGCTGTCGCAGTTTAATTTTATGCGTTCCTGGGTTTTGCCTGGGAACGCATAAAATTGGGCGGTTGAAACCGCCGTTTTATCTAACCTCCTCCGACAATTGTGACAACTTCTAGGATGTCGCCCTCTTGTATTTGTGTGGTTTCCCAAAATTGTTTGTGCAGGATTTCGCCGTTGTACTCCACAGCTATTAAGCGCGGGTTTAATCCTAGCTGTTCTAGTAATTTTGGTAACGGTGTGTCGATCGCACAATTGCGTTTTTCTCCGTTAACTTGCAGCGCAATTTGATTTGTCATCATTCAAATATTATCAGTTTTTAGAGCTGCCTCGGTACAAAAATTATATTTCAATACGCTTGAAATGAAAAGACTCGCCGGTTTCAACCGCCAGAAAGTCAGACAAAACCCGAACTCAGACGGGTTATATCGGTATACGAAACCCGCCCGAAAAATCGCTAATCAACTGAGCCAATAAACCTAGCTTTTCCCGTGCAAAGCTTTCTGAGCTTTCAGATTCTGCATCCGAATCAACTGCGAGATGAAAAACTGCGTGACTAAAGTAGGTTGTTCTGCTTCCATAATCGATCGTACTGCGGCAACCCTTTGAGCTCCGGCATTCAATACTTCATCGAGGTTGTTGATATCAATTGAGCCGATCGCAAACCACGGAATCGGCGACTTATCAGCAGCATACCGCACATAGTCCAAACCCGCCGCCTGTTTATCAGGTTTAGTAGGAGTGGAGTAAACCGGCCCAACTCCAATATAGTCGGCTCCCGCATCAACAGCTCGCTGCATTTCCTCGCCATTCGTAGTCGAACAACCGATGATGCGTCCCGGGCCGAGCAACTTGCGCGCTTCCGCCACAGGCAAATCTCCCTGTCCTAAGTGTACGCCGTCGGCATCCGCTGCGATCGCAAAATCCACGCGATCGTTGACAATCAGCAAAGCATCGTAGCGGTGACAAAGTTCGCACAACTGGCGCGCGTTAGCCAACTTTACGCCGTCGTCTGAGCTTTTGTCGCGGTACTGCACCAAAGTCAGTCCGCCTTGCAAAGCAGCTTCCACCACTCCCATCAAGTTGTCTCTCGGCGAAGTTACAAGGTATAACTGCGATCGAAGTAACTGCTGGTAGCGCCGATAAGCCAGCAAATTGCTTTCGAGAGTATAAACCCGATAGCGCATCTGCTTAAAAGCCGCGCCCATATTTTGATCGTAAATTTTGCCATACTCTTCGAGTACCCGCAGAGCTTCTTCCACCCGACAGAAATTCGCCTCCAGTAGCTGCTGAATGCTCGAACGCTGCTCTTCCTGCGGGTGAGTCAACTCCGTACCCGGATCAGCCGGCGTATCCCTAGCACTTCGCAATTCAGCGACGTGCCAAGCAGCCAATTCCTGGCGCAGTTGCTTGCACTCTCCAGCCAAATCGGCGCTGTTAAGACCAAACCTGCACCATTCTTCAATAATTCTCAACCCTTCGCGCGATCGATCTAAATTTGCATCTAAGATCCGGCAGAGGGCTGGCTGTGCCGGTAAAGTTCTGTTTTGTTTGTCGGTCATTCAGAACCACCCTAATTATAATTAATCTTACCAATCAACCCGCTATATTCTCCCACGCCGTCAAGGTCGTGGCAAAGCAGGCGGCTTAATTTTGGCATAAACCAATGTAAATTCGACAATAATTTTTTAAGTTTTATTGAATTTGATGAAAACACAGCATAATAGATCAAACTTGATGAGAGTGGAATCGTTAAACTGCATACCACACTTCGGAGGAGAGCCGTGAGGTTAGCAGAACAACACAAAAGATTAACAGCAGAAAACCCCAGCAGGCGGGTGAAATCAAAGTTCGATCGCAAAAACCTGACACCGAACTCGGGAAGCGGAACTCGGATCGCAAATCAGTGGGGTTTATTTATGCTCCTAAATTCTCAATATAGCGAGTGCAAAGAAAAGCGATCTCAAAAATCTTGTCTGAGTTCTTGCCTTCTGCTCGTCTTTGCGATGACCGCCCTTTGCAACCATCAACCGTCAGTTATCGCTGCCGGGATACCCGGAGTGCAGCTACTTTCTCAGGCCCTCGATAGCGACCTTAACATACTCTACGTCAGCTCGACTGGTGGCAGCGACACGGGGGGCAACGGCAGCGATCGAGCTCCGTTCAAAACCCTAACCTACGCCTTAAGCGTGGCCCCGCCCAAAACAGCGATTTTGCTAGCACCCGGTACTTACAGCGAGCAAACCGGCGAAAAATTTCCATTAATGTTAAGGCCCAGCGTGACAGTTCAGGGAAATCCCAACACTCGCGGTCAGAATATTGTCATCAAAGGCGGAGGATACTTTATCAGTCCGACTTCGGCGGGTCAAAATATTGCGATTTTAGGCGCAGATGGGGCGGGACTCAGCGGGGTGACGGTGACGAATACCAACTATCGCGGTTACGCTTTGTGGATCGAATCGAGTTCTCCGACGGTTGTCAACAATACTTTTTCTGGCAGCACTCACGACGGCATTTCGGTAGTGGGTACTTCCAGGCCGACGATTGGCGGGAATGTTTTTTCGAAAAATGGAGCTAACGGCATTACTATTTTTGGCAGTTCCCAGCCGGAAGTTCGAGATAATGTGTTTGAAAACACGGGATTTGGGGTGAATGTAGCGCAGAACGCGAAGCCTCTGCTCATTGGTAACAAAATTACTCGCAATAAAGACGGCGTGGTGGTGCAAGCTAATGCTAGACCTGTGCTGCGTAACAATTATATCGAGAGTAACCGGCGGGACGGAATTGTGGCGATCGCGAGAGCTCTGCCGGATTTGGGAACAGCCGCCGAACCGGGGGGCAATGTTATTCGCAACAACGGTCAGTACGATGTGAACAATGCGGCCAAAGGTCAAGTAATCCCAGCTTACGGCAATCAATTGTTGAGCAGCCGGACTACGGGATCGGTTGATGTGGCGGGAACTTTTACCCCTGGGGCAATGGGGGAAAGTGCTTTGCAGCTAACGATTGATCGACCTCCCAGCATCGGTGGCCCAGACACTTCTCTCCCTGCTTACACTCCCGGGCGGCTAAGTCCCAGAGTTCAAAGAGCGCCACTGCCCCCACCGGCGCCAGTTTCCAGGCAACCGGTGCAAAATCGACCCGCACCGCGAAGCGCTCAGTTGCAGCAAGAGCTTTCTCCGAGGACTGCCGCTGCTTCAGCGGTAGTCCCAGGGGTCATCGCAATTCCCGTGCCCGATCCGAATTCTCGATCGGTTTCGGAAATTTCGGTACAGCAACCAATGATTTCTCCCAATTTTGATAGTTCGAGTTCGGTTTCTTCCGAGGGTAGATTGCCGGTTCCGGGCCGCAACATTCCGATCGGAAGGGGCGGTTATGTACCTGCACCTTTAGGGGGGAATTCTTTGCCCGATGCCACGGATAATTCGCCGTCATTCGATCGAGCTTCCGCTTTGGGTTTGCGCTATCGAGTTGTGGTGGATACTGACAGGCCGGGCGATCGACAAAAAATGCAAGCCCTGGTTCCGGGTGCTTTTCGCTCTTTTTCCAGCGGGCGACCTGTGATGCAAGCCGGTGCTTTTCGGGAACGCGAAAAAGCTGAGGAATTGCTACAAATGCTCAGCGCTAACGGTTGGAATGCTCGAATTGAAGATATCAAATGAAATGGTCATTAGTCATTAGTCCTTAGTCCTTAGTCATTAGTCCTTAGACCTCTTTCAAAAATAACTAGGACGGGCAAGATGCCCGTTCCAAAAGAAAAAATGTTTTTTGTGGAACGGGCATCTTGCCCGTTCCAAAATTTTATTAAAAGGACTTTTGCAAGAGGTCTATTAGTTTATCAACTGTCCACTATAGCAATCCTAAATCATTCAGATAAATTTGTAGGGGTAGTGCCCCCGTGCCTACCCCCTATCTATCGGGGCAACCACGGGGGGATTGCTACAATAATTACGCAAATCATTTAGGATTGCTATATCAACTATCAACTGTCAACAACAAAATTTTAGGGCCTAGCATATCGGATGCCAGACCCTAAAAACTTTGTAAATTAAGTTGATTCAAGTGGATTTTTAGCTATGCTGAGTTTCAGCAAACTACAACTAAGGTGGACTTTTTTGCAACTACTCTGCGGACGAGCTAGCTATCAGCGGAGTCTATTCAGACTTCTGTGTTTGACTGTTGTGCGATCGCAACTTTCAATTAATCCAATAGCCTCAAGCTATTTAACAAATCTCTATCGCAATGTCAACCTTTCTTTGCTAATAAGCTACACGGTTCAGGCGTTGCCTGCGAACTAGAGCCGATCGGGACAAATACTCTAATTCCAAATTTTTTATCCAAGTTTTTTGTGCTTCTTGGTTTTGCCCCTCATGTTTTTAAGTTAACACCAACTGCGCGCCTAAAAACACTTTGTTTACCAAACTTGACACTTTTTGACGTGCAGAAATACTTTCAAAAGCGATTATTAACAATTTGTACGATCGCCCGATCGCGCAACGTGCATAGCCGGCACTATTCGTTGGCTGTCAACGCAGCAGAGCTTCCCAAGTAGCGCGGCCGACAATGCCGTCTGCTGGCAGTTGATATTGTCGCTGAGCCGCTTTGACAGCAACTTGAGTTTCCGGGCCGAACACGCCGTCAGCACTCACGCGCAAAAATCCCTTGGCCCGCAGCCGTTCTTGCAAATCTCTGACTGCCGCCCCCCGCATTCGTCTTCTTAAAACGGGAAAATTGGTTGACTGCGCTTGGGGGTTAATCTCTGAGTTGCCGGCAGTTAGAGGAGCGTTGGCGATCGGGTTTTCGATCGCGCTCGGATCTGCTGGAAAAAGCCGGTTCCAAGTATCTTGACCGACTATGGCGTCGGGAGGCAGACCTGCTGCTTCCTGGAAATGAGACACAGATCTAGCGGTGCTTTGTGAGAAAATCCCGTCTACAGTGTCAGCGTAAAAGCCCAATAATTTAAGAGCAGCTTGGAGTTCGATCACTTCCGACCCTCGGCTGCCCAATTTGATCGTGGGGCGGGCGCGAGCACCTGTTTGAGCGATCGGGCTATTGCTGTTACTCTGTTCGGAGGTAGGTAGTTGTGCCACAGCAGGAGTAGGGGCGATCGATCCCATTACCAATAAACCGCACAAACTCCAGCCGAAGAGCAAACTCGGAACCTCGCGGGCTTCATTCCAGCTTGCTGTCAAGTTTTGGGACATTGGGAATTCGACCTCTGCAAAACTGGTAGCGATCGTACATCAAATCTGGAAAAATTGGGAATTTCGGCAACGAGCAATGTACGGGATGTAACGGATGGATGTTAAGCCAAGAAGTCAAGCGTGAAGTTCGGCAACGGATTGGCAAGGGCGAATTTAACTCACATCTTGCACCATTCTCTCTTAACAGGCTCTCCGACCTGTTCCACAAAGAGTAGATTTTCTTGTGGAACGGGCATCTTGCCCGTTCATAAAAGGCTTATTGACAATGGTGCAACATCTCAGATTTAACGGATGGGTTTTGAGCGAACAAGTCAAGCGTGAAGATTTTCTCCCTCTTTCACTCTCCCCCTCTCCCCCTCTCCCACTCTCCCACTCTCCCACTCTCCCACTCTCCCACTCTCCCCCTCTCCCACTCTCCCACTCTCCCACTCTCCCACTCTCCCACTCTCCCACTCTCCCCCTCTTTCACTCTCCCCCTCTCCCCCTCTCCCACTCTCCCACTCTCCCCCTCTCCCTCCTCCCCCTCTCCCTCCTCCCCTTCCCTTTCCTAAAAATAATTTATCCCCTGAAATAGCTGCAATTGGCAAAAAAACTGCTAGATTGCCCTACAGAAAACATTGAACCGCGTTCATTGGGCCCCAGCAACACCATGTCCGAATCCAGAACCGCCAGCCAAATAGACATCGGCAACGTCAACATCGGGAACTTCCAAGTCGGCAGCATCAGCGGCACCAAATACAACGATTTTAACGCCAACGGCCGCCCTGATCCCGGAGAAGTCCCCATTCCCAACTGGCAAATCTACCTCGACCTCAACAACAATGGCCAGCCAGAATTTAACGAACCTTCCACTTTTACAAACCCGCAAGGCAACTACATCTTCGCCAACCTGCCGCCGGGAACTTACCAAGTTAGGGAAGTCCAGCAGCCGAACTTTCGCCAAACTACCCCAAATCCCGCACCCATCACGATTACCAGCGGCACAAACGCTGGCAATATCAATTTTGGCAATAACTTTAACGCAGGGACGATCGCAGGCACAAAATTCAACGACATCAACAACAACAGCAGCCGAGATCCCGGGGAACAAGGGCTAGCTAACTGGCAAATTTACCTCGACCTCAACCGCAACAACAGGCTAGACGGCGACGAACCTGTTACTTTGACAAACGTTGAAGGCAATTACGCTTTTGTCAATATTCCTGCAGATACATATTTGGTGAGAGAAGTCCAACAACCGGGTTTTCTCCAAACCACACCTGACCCCGGCCCGGTTAACGTTACTTCCAACGCCACTGTCAACAACATCAATTTTGGCAATATCTTTTTTGTCGGCAGCATCAGCGGTCTCAAGTTCAACGACCTCAATGCCAACAGCGTCAGAGACGCGACAGACCCGCCTCTGGCAAATTGGCCAATTTACCTCGACCTCAACAGCAACGGCAGCTTTGAACCGGGCGAACCCAACACCATCACAAACCCGCAAGGCAACTACACTTTTGCCAATGTTTCTCCCGGCCGATATTTGGTGAGGGAAGTCCAGCAACCGGGATGGGTACAGACTACGCCAAATCCAGGCCCGATCGACATCACCGGCAATACCAACGCTGTCGGCCTCAATTTCGGCAACAATTTCCCCACCGGCAGCATCAGCGGCTTCAAGTTCAACGACCTCAACGCTAACAGTATCAACGAACCTACGGAACCGAGAGTTGCCAACTGGCCGATTTACCTTGATTTCAACAACAACGGCAGTTTAGATCCGGGCGAACCTTCGACTTTAACCAACCCCGAAGGTAATTTCTCTTTTATCAATTTGCCTCAAGGAACTTATGTTGCTAGGGAAGTCCCGCAGCCCGGTTTTCGACAAACCACGCCAAATCCGACTCCAATCACCGTGGGCAACGGCACAAATGCCACTAATCTCAGCTTTGGCAACGTGTTGGTAACGGGTACGATCAGCGGTGTGAAATTTAACGATTTTAATGCCAATGGCCGCCTAGATCCCGGGGAACCGCCGATCGCCAATACTCAAATTTACATCGACCTCAACAATAACAGCAGTTTAGATCCGGGTGAAGCGAGTACATTAAGCGACCTTCAGGGCAATTACAGTTTCCGTAACGTTCCTGTAGGTAGTTATGTTGTCCGCGAAGTTCCGCCGCCGGGTTTTATTCAAACGACTCCGCCTGCGGTGGTTGTTGTCTCGGCAGATATTCGGGCTAGCAGCATCGATTTGGTGACGGGAGATACTGAGGTTAGGTCGGCTAAATCCTTGAAGGACGAGGACGACCCGCTGACGAATGCCAGCAGCTATGCGGAACTGCAACCTGCGGGTAATATGGGGGCCTATAACTTGCTTTTGAGCGAGGGTCGTGATAGTTATCAAATTAGTAGTGAATTTTTGGCCGATCGACCTTTGGCGAATTTAGGTTATATTCCTAACTTTGGGCAACAGAATGTCGGTCTGGAGCCTAATTCACAAATCGGTGAATTTGTCAATAGAAATGAATTAATTAATGGGGCGATCGCTCACTCGGTTGTGCCGATGGGTGTAAGAGATTTCCCGGTGATTTAGGGTGACACAAAGCTCGATCGCCCCGAATCCCAAACCGCAGATAAAAATAAGGAAGAGATTAAAGGGCGATCGCGTGATACCCTATTGTTGGCAACCTCCAACGCATAGCCAGAGTTCCGGGAAGCCCAAAGCTGGCTTGTAGATCAGGAGCAAGATTCAGAGGCAGTATCATACCTGTTTTTAGGAATTATCAGACAATTCCCCAAGTGCGATCGCCCTCGTGGCCAGGTCGCTCAATTCACAGAGGTTCAGTGAATCTTAACGTTGTTCCAGCTCTAAACAGCAAGTGTCCACGGGCAGAAGAACTCAGGGCGCAAATCTTGAAGATATTGCGCTCAAATTGCCACAGCTATTCAAAACCTGATATAATCTCGTGCGACAAAGCTGGAGTAAGCCGGAGGTTAGATGAGGAACCTTTGAGCAACGTAGACGTATGTATGATTGAGTAGCGATCGTCAGTCGCTAGCAGCAGCTAACTGCTGATTGACAAAGTGATACAGTAGCCTGTAGCTTACGTAGATTTAGGTGTGAAGGAACAGAAAATCATGGCAGAAAAAATTGCTAGTCAGGTAACTCCTGTATTACCCCCAGTCGTGCTACCGCCAACCATCAATTTTGGCAACGCTCCTGCGGGTATCCAGGGTATCAAGTTCAACGACCAGAACCGCAACGGCATTCGAGATGCAGGCGAACCGGGAATCGGCAACGTCCAAATCTTTATTGACACCAATAACAACGGTACTGTCGAGTCAGGTGAACCCTCGACGTTGACAAACGCCGGCGGAAACTTCGTATTTCCAGGCTTGCTTCCAGGCACCTATACTGTCAGGGAAATCTCGCCACCCCTATTCAGCCCGACAACTCCCAACCCAGTCGTCGTCACCCTGGCGGGGATTAATGCCACAGTGTTGTTCGGTAATGCTACAGGTGGCGGTCAGATTATTGGCTGCAAATACCTCGACGTAGATAACGACGGCTTTCGAGACGGGAGTGAACCCCCGATGGAAAACGTCAGAATCTATATCGATGCCAACAACAACGGTCAGCTAGATGCAGGGGACACAAGTACCTTAACTGATAGAAACGGCGAGTACCGATTCACCAATTTGCAGCCAGGGCTATACCGGATTCGGGAAGAGCGCGCCAACGGGCCGGGCACTGAACCGTTAGAAAGAGATTTTCCCCAAAGCACCCCCCCCGGTAACATCTCCCTGCTTGACATTAACCTCGGCCAGAACGAAATCTGGACCAGCGCTCAAGTGGGCAACACTCCCCTGTACGAAATCCCGATCTTCAAATTCCGGGACAACAACGCCAACGGCATACAAGACGCAGGCGAAATTCCCCTCTCCGGCATCCCGTTCATCATCGATTTGAACGAGAACGGCAGGACAGACGCGGGCGAACCGCAGGTGCAAACTGGCCCTGATGGTAGGGCTACCTTCAGAGATTTGAAAGCTGGCAGCTACTCAGTATTGGAAACCTTTGAAACATTCGTACCCAACCAGCCGCCAATTGCAACTACCGAGAACCCGGTAGAAGTCACAGCCCCTGGGGAGCTATCGCGACAGCAGGGAACGCTGCCTTTCATAGTGGCAGATCCAACAGTTCCAGGCGGCCAGCGGGTCGTTGCGGCGAACTTTCCGCCCCCGTTCCCGCCGGTCGACCCGGAACCCGCAGTCACCTTCACCCCGATTCAGATCAATCCAGGTAGCGGTGCTGTCGGGAATACGCTGCCCAACATCACGATCGCCAAATACAACGATGAGAACGTCAACGGTCGTTACGAACAGGGCCGCTTTTATGCGGAAAGCCGCATTCCAGGCGTCACGGTCTACATTGATGCCAACGACAACGGCGTCCTCGACACAGGGGAACAGTCGAGAGTAACTGACGCCATGGGATTCGCCGCTTTCACCAACGTGCAACCGGGCAATTACGTGGTTCGGGAAGTGCCGCAACCTGGTTTTAGTCCTACTACTCCGGATCGGGTGCAGTTCAACCTCACCAATCAAGATGCCTACGTGCAGTTTGGGAACGCCCCCAACAGCCGTATTACCGGGACAAAATTCCAAGACTTGAACGGCAACGGCTACCGAGACGGCTTTGAAGGGCCGATCGCAGGGGTCACAATCTACCTCGACAGCAACGGTAACGACGCCCTCGATGCCGAAGAAGCAAGTACCGTCAGCGATCAGTTCGGTCGCTGGGAGTTTGGCAATTTGACCCCCGGTATTTACCGAGTCCGGGAAGTCACGCCTTCCAATTCTTTCCAAACTACTCAACCACTAGACATCGTTCTGGGCGCGAACCAAACGTTTACTTGTGCTTTGGTGGGCAACGGCCAGTTCTTTAACTTGGCAGTTCCCAAATTCCGGGACGACAACCGCGACGGCGTGCAAGATCAGGGTGAGCCTCCTTTGGAGGGCATCCCGTTTACCTTGGATTTGAACAACAATGACCGCTACGATGCTGGTACTGAGCCTCTGGTAAGGAGTGATGCCAATGGTATTGCCCTGTTCACCAATTTAGCTCCGGGCGACTACTCGGTATTGGAAGTTTTCAACGCTCCGGGCGTTCCCAACCTGTTCCCCATTCCGACAGGGCCTAACCCTGTTAAGTTCTCGGTGCCGGGGCCAAATACTTTTGTAACGCCAGAGCGAACTGGTTTGAGCATCGAGGATCCGCTGACTGGCGGCACGGGTGTGGTAACTGGTTCTAGCATCCCCAATGATCCGCTGAATAACCCCAGCCGTTCAGCGGCGGCTCTGGTACCGGACAACAGCGCCGATAACTTTATCGCAAATAAGACTGAAGGTGTTAGCAGCTTTGTTAACACCGACGAGTTGGTAAACTCGGCGAATTCGCTGATTGCAACATTTTTAGTAGAGAATGGTCTCGATGAATCATTGTTTGTTGCTCCTCCTAAGCCTCCTACGAATTCGCTGCTTTAATCTTAATTTGGGTTTCTAGTTTGAGACTCAGCAATTAGCAACTAGCTTGTTTAAACTGCACGTCAAATGATCTTTTGGCGTGCTTTTTGCTTTTGTGACAACTATAACAAGCGGTTTCGATCGCCCAAACTGTCTTTAGTCGTAGGGCACGATCGGCAAAAAGAACGATGTCCTACATCCAGAAAACCTTTATTTATGGAGGTAGAACGTAGAGAATTTTTTTATGCCAACCGAACAGAAGATTAATCCGGCTCAACATCAAGAACAGCAACCCGGTATTGAATCCCAAATGACCCCGCAACCCCAATCCTTCGCGGAGGGCTATCGCGGTAGCGACAAATTGCGCGGCAAAGTAGCCTTAATTACAGGCGGAGACAGCGGTATCGGGCGTGCAGTGGCTGTTGCATTTGCCAAAGAAGGCGCTAACGTGGTCATCAGCTATCTTAACGAAGATGATGATGCCAAAAAGACCAAAGAGGCGATCGAACAACAAGGCCGGCGCTGTATTGCGATCGCCGGCGACATCGGCGACGAAAACGTTTGTCAAAACCTTGTAGAACAAACAGTTAAAGAATTTGGTAGCCTCGACATCCTCGTCAACAACGCCGCCGAACAGCATCCCCAAGAAAGCATCGAAGACATCACAGCCGAACAATTAGAGCGCACCTTCCGCACCAACATTTTCTCAATGTTTTACCTCACAAAAGCCGCTCTCAAACACCTCAAAGAAGGAAGTGCAATTATCAACACTACCTCAGTCACCGCCTACAAAGGCAATCAACAATTGCTAGATTACTCCTCCACAAAAGGAGCAATTGTTGCCTTTACCCGCTCTTTGTCTCAAAGTTTAGCTGAGAAAGGAATTCGCGTTAACGGAGTAGCTCCCGGCCCGATTTGGACGCCTCTAATTCCTGCAACTTTCCCTGAAGAAAAAGTGGAGAAATTTGGTGCAGACACGGCATTGGGACGCGCCGGTCAACCCGATGAAGTTGCCCCCAGTTACGTGTTTTTAGCTTCAAAAGATTCATCTTACATGACTGGTCAAATTTTGCATCCCAACGGCGGTTCTGTGATTAATGGCTAAAATCTTCTTGCTCGCAATGCTCGTAGATACTGTCTTGATCTGTCAAGGGGTAGCGAGCAAATAAGTTGGATCGAAAGGCTTTTGGGACTTTAAAATACC
>NZ_JAUBRI010000075.1:0-31746 GCF_036701795.1 Microcoleus sp. N9_A1 | reverse complement strand
CCCTCATTCTCTCCTAGCGCGGTGGCTCTAGTTCTTCTTTTGCCACCGTTCTCATCTTTGGTTAGTCTAAACTACAGGAGTTAAATCGCACTTCACAAACTCGATCGCCCTCTGTCAGAGAATGCTGAGAAAAAGAAGGGCGATCGTAATTATTTGGCGCGTTTGCTGAAAGGCGATCGCTTACTAAAACCCAAACGCTTTAGTAATCAATGGCAGTAGATTATTACAGAATTCTAGGAATTGTGTGGCTTGGGGTACACTTTTCATAATTCGCCCCAGCATCCTATCTGCTGTTTTGGCTTTATTCTTCATTTCTACATCATTAGGATTTTGAGCAGCTTCAGCTAAATCTTTTACTTGTTTTAAAGCATCATTCCTGTCATCATCACTTAAATTTGGATCGGCTTCAATTACTTCTTGGAGTTGGATCAGCAATTCTTTGATTCCGGGTTGATCGGCTTCAGAGGATGAAGGTAAATGGTTGATAATGTTTGATACATTTCCCGTAGCATTACCTCCGATGAAGTTGCCTCCAACACTGCCTCCAACATAAATTTTCGATTGTTCTTCCATGATTGTCTCCTGGTTTAATTGACGATTGATTTTGAATGTATTTTTAAATGTGGTTCAACAGATGATCACCTTCATCTCTTATTTGATACATCTCCCGTAGCATCACCTCCTATGAAATTACCTCTAACACTTCCTTCTATTTTGATAGATCGATCGGTTGAATAGACTATATAGCGACCTTCTTCGTGGCTTTCCATGAAATTGTATAAAATTGAAACTACATTTTTTAACCCTGGAACATCCCTGGTGATAAATATTGGTAATGGAGAACCAGAATTCAAGTATAATTTAAGACCATATTTAGGAGGCCATAATTTATTAAAAGCCCATGAGAGAATTGCGAATCCGATCATCAACATTCCTCCGGTTCTATTGTCACTATTCTGAGGAAAATTCGTGTTTATCAAAATTCCAAAGATAAACGAAAACCAAATCCATGATGATGGCACTTTTGCTGTCGGAACAGGGCATACGCCAAAGCCGGTGACGTTACGAAACTGATAGACATCAGAATCAAATTGAACTGTGTTTTTGGTGATTTCTATTGTAGCCTTCCCGATCTGTCTGTCAGTATTTTGTGATGTATTATTTACACCCATCATTATTTTTTGCAACAATTTAAGCATTAACCTGCTCCCTCCATAAATGAAATCCTTGGGACTACCACTTAATGCTATTGCCATTGACAATACTCCGGACAGTTTTCCAATATGATGAGATCGCCAGCCCGCTAGCTGAGTGCGATCCTCTTCAGGGGCTGCCCTAACGACGTATTTACGTCATCCTAGCTGTATTGCGATCGGTAATCAATTTTGTTATTCCCGCTCGCCCGCAACGAAATTTCGAGGTTTTGAGGTTCTTCTTCACCACCTTGACGTGGGAAGCGTGGGCGATCGCATAAGATCCCACACAAGTGAAAAAAGTGAGTACGACCTGAACCCAAAATAAACAGAAAAATAGGAAAAACTCCAGTGAATCTACAGCGAAATCTGACAATATAAGTTAACCTCAGCGGTGCAAATCTCAGCGGTGCAAACTTAAGTGGAGCTAGATTATTCGCCAACTTAAATGAAGCTGATTATGTTCAAACCGATTTAGATAAAACAATAAATGCTGATAGTGAAACTGAATTATCTGACTCAGAAAACGAAATTGACTGGAACGGTTTTTGCTTTAACTCTGACGCACAAGTGAAAATTGCCGAAATACTCGATCGCACTTCCACTCTCTTTATCCCCAACTCCCAACTGCGACTGACAACACCCGCCGGCAGACAAAACCAAGAAGCTGACTTTCTGATCTTCCACCAAAACAAGCTAGGGATACTGAAAATTGACAGTGGATCATCCTATCCAAACGCAACAGAAGATGAAATGTGCCAGCTTTTCATAGATTCTGGCATCAGTCTTGTCAAACATTACGATGCTACCCGATGCAGCGAAGAACCGGATCTAGTTGTGCAGGAGTTTTTGGAAATTTTGAGTCACGTACAAGCCTAATAAGGTGTTTTTTATTTAAACTGTGATACAAACATTACCTTGATTTTTGATATTTTCTCTTTTCAATAATTAACAATCCTTTATTTCAGAGTCGATGTAATAAATAGTATATATCTTCAATTAATTTAAACATTCGGCGGAAAATTTTACACTAATTCACGGAACCAATTTTGAATTATACCATATTTAAAAGCACAATAGCTTATTTCAATTGCCTTTAAAATTGTAGCAACGAGTTATCTCTTGTGAATTCCTTTTTCTCTTTCATCCTCTGTGTCCTCTGCCTCCTCTGCGGTTACTTTCAAAATTATAAATTTAACCGCAGATATACACAGATGAAGGCAGATTGAGATTGTCTGTTAACGCATAAAACAAAGCGAAGCAATCTTCAGCCCCTGCGATTGCTTCTTACTAATTACCCATTAACCGTTATCCATGATCAATTCTCCGTTCCCCTCAATCACTTCCCCGATCGCGATCGCACCAATTCCCTGAGATTCAAACCATTTAACAGCCTGTTCTACTTCCCTGCGATCGACCAACAGCACAAACCCAATCCCCATATTAAAAGTATTGAACATATCTGCTGTGGCAACTTGGCCCGCTTCAGCAATCCACTGAAAAATTGGCAAATTTGGCCAGCTATTGCTGTCAATTTTCACAGATTGATTGACTCCCAAACAGCGGGGCAAATTTTCCGGCAAACCGCCGCCTGTAATGTGAGCCATGCCGTGAATTTCTAAACCGCTCTTAATGGCTTCGAGGACTGGTTTCACATAAATTTTAGTCGGAGTTAGCAGCACTTCTCCTAAACTTTGGCCGCCTAGCTGTTCGGGTTGCGAATGCCAATCAAAACCCCGATCGCCCGCAATTTTTCTCACCAAACTAAAACCGTTGCTGTGCACGCCCGAACTTGCCAGCCCCACAGCCACATCTCCCACCTGCACCCGCGAACCGTCCAACAATTTGCTCTTTTCGACAATTCCCACACAAAACCCAGCCAAATCGTACTCACCCGAAGAGTAAAAACCGGGCATTTCTGCCGTTTCCCCTCCGAGCAAAGCACAGCCCGCTTGCTTGCAACCGTCAGCAATCCCGGCCACCACCGCAGCTAATTGTTCGGGATTTAACTTTCCCGTCGCTAAATAATCGAGAAAAAAGAGGGGTTCCGCCCCGGATGTCAGCACGTCGTTGACGCACATCGCCACCAAGTCGATACCTACCGTGTCGTGCCGATCGAGATCGTGGGCCAATTTCAACTTAGTCCCAACGCCGTCAGTACCCGAAACCATCACCGGCTCTTTTAAACCCTCCGGGACGCTGAAAAAACCGCTAAACCCGCCGAATCCGCCCAAAACACCCGATCGGTGCGTGCTCTTGACCATACTCCCGATGCGCGAGACAAAAGCTCTGCCCGCCTCAACATCCACACCTGCTTCTCGATAATCCATAAGTCCGCCAAATCGATTTCTAATTTTTAGTTTATGCCCATAACAGTTGACAAACAGCTTTTTTAAGACTAGCCATTCGGCAGCCCACAAAATAGAATAAATTTTTGTAAATTTTTGTAAATTTTTCTGGAATAACTGAAACGGCTGTAAGCCTTGGAACTAAAGGATTTTATGATAGAGGGTTTTGAGAAGATTTGATGAAGATTTGGTGAAAATCGCGATCGCAGCGATCCCCAAGCGCAAAAGTTTGTGGTAGTCTGTTGCAGTTCGTGAACAACACACAAATTGCGGATCGAGTATGAGTTGTCAAGTGTCAGGGAAGTTTCAGCCAAATTTTTTTGGGGCTGAAGCATTAAAGCAAAAACGCACCCCGATACTTTGCTTTGACTCACGGGGGAATGGCGAAGGGCAAGAGAGAAATCCTTGAGGCCCGCCGCCAAATGGCCAATCCTCCAATCTCGGTTGGCAATGGCTATTCACAAAAATGGACGTATGAAGGAAAAATTTGTTGGTGGTCTACTAGCTGTCTTGTTAGTTCCTGTGGTAGGAACGGCATCCTCTTGTCACGCACAAGCAACAGGTGCCGACAACCAAAACTCTCAGGTTTCCGAGCAAGTAATTGCCACCCAACCGTCCCGGCAGTTAAACCCTACTCGGGTCGAAGCGCAAAAAGTCGGACAGTATCAGTATCAAGCAAGAGCTGAAATTGCCCGAGACGCGATCGCCAAAATCCAGCCCCACGAGTTAGGCGGGCGACAAGCAGCGACAGTCTACGTGCGAAACATTCCAGTCATCACCTTTCTGAACGCGAATCCGGCAACAAACACGCCTTTGGGAGAAACTGGCAACAGCCAAGCCGGTGCTAGCAGTCCGTCAAAAGTAGCCGGCGCGACAGAAAATCCCAAAGTTGGAAACATTGCCAGCAAATCCAACAACCAAGAACCCGATCCCGTGTGGCAGGCATCAAGCTTAGCAGCAAGACTCAATCAGCTAGCCCGCAACAACATCGATCCGAACAGCATTACCGTTAAGTGGGAAAAAGGCGATCGCTACATCATCCAGGCAAACGGCGAGGACTTGGTAAACATCAACGCCGAAACAATCCTCCCCGACACCACCAGCGACTTTAGCCGAGACGCCCTGCAAGCAACCAATCGCCTCCGCCGACTTCTGGGCAACGCCGCACCCCTGGAAGAAGTCGCAGGCCAACCCCAACCAGAACCCCCCGTGCTGTCTATGGGCCCAGTTCAAGTGCGCCTCAGCGGCTGGGCTTCCTGGTACGGCCCAGGATTTAACGGCAACCTCAGCGCCAGCGGCGAGCGTTTCAACCAAAATGATATGACCGCAGCCCACCCAAATTTGCCTTTTGGAACGAGAGTCATGGTGAGAAATCTCGACAACGGCCGCACCGTAGTCGTCCGCATTAACGACCGCGGCCCCTATGTGGGCGATCGGCTCATTGACTTGTCCGCCGGCGCCGCCAGCGTACTGGGAATGATCAGCAGTGGCGTTGCGAGAGTGGAAATCGAAGTGATCGAACCGCCGCAGCAAACAACTGTTGGACGTTGACAGTTGACAGTTGACCGTTGACAGTTGACCGTTGACAGTTGACCGTTGGCAGTTGACAGTTGGCAGTTGACCGTTGACAGTTGAGGGCGACCTCTACCTGGAGGGCCGAGGATTGGATTAATGAATAGTCTGATTTTAATTTCTCCCTACAAGGGTTCCGGCTTTAAACCAATTCTTTCTGGTAAGACAGAATAAATAAGTTATCCGAAGTGTAGAAGGCAGAAAGTAGAATAAAACTGACATCTTGGACTCGTCGAGTCCCGATGCGGGCGGGCGAGTTTGTTGCTAACATCGCTGCAAAATGTCCGATCAAACAAATTCAGACAAATAAATTCTGCATTCTGCCGAATGCCTTCAGGAGATTCTACCGGTGCGCCTGTTTACTACCATTGCAGCACTTCGCTGCTACTTAAATTCACAAAAGTCTGCTGCACCTCATTTGACAGTCGGTTTGGTGCCGACGATGGGAGCTTTGCACGCAGGGCATCTGAGCTTGATCCAGCGGGCAAGACAAGAAAATGCGATCGCCCTGGTCAGCATTTTTGTCAACCCGCTGCAATTTGGGCCAACAGAAGATTTTCAAGATTATCCTCGGAATTTCGAGCAAGACCGGCTGTTGTGCGAACAAGCTGGCGTTGATGCCATATTTGCTCCCTCAGCAACTGAAATGTTTGGCCATCAAGCAGTCGGCACAGAAACAGAGCCAACCGCCCAAAAACAGATAGAGATTCACCTTTCATCCTTGACTCAAGTAGTGCCGCCAGCGGCGATGACATCGGTTTTGTGCGGCAAAGCAAGGCCCGGTCATTTTCAAGGCGTCGCGGCAATTGTTACTAAACTTTTGAGTTTGGTGCAGCCGACAAAAGCTTATTTCGGTCAAAAAGACGCCCAGCAGCTAGCAATGATTCGCAAGCTGGTCTTGGATTTTAACTTGCCTGTAGAGATTGTCGCTTGTCCGATCGTCCGCGAAGAGTCAGGACTGGCAAAGAGTTCTCGCAATCAGTATTTAACAGCAGAGCAAAAACAGCAAGCCTCCGTACTCTACCGCGCCCTGCAACAAGCCTCGAAAACGTTTGCTTCAGGCGACCGCACCGCAGCAGCCGCACTCGCTGCCGTGCACGCAGCAGTCGCAGGAGAGCCCGCAGTCAAGCTCGAATACGCCGAACTCGTCGATCCCGACACTTTGACGCCCTTGCAGGTTGTGGAAACAGCGGGACTTTTAGCAGTGGCAGCCAGAGTCGGCTCTACTCGCTTGATTGACAATATAATTCTCAGGAATCGCCGGCCAATTGTGGCGATCGACGGCCCGGCGGGAGCAGGCAAATCTACCGTAACTCGCCTTGCAGCAACAGCTTTGAACTTGTTTTATCTGGATACCGGTGCGATGTATCGGGCGCTGACTTGGCTGGCATTGAAAACAGACACGCCGATTTCCGACGAATGCGCGATCGCCGAATTAATCAGTTCCAGTTATTTGGAATACAACCTCGATCCCGCATCAAAGATGTTGAAGATTAACGGCGAAGACGTAACCGAGGCAATTCGCAGTTTGGAAGTGACATCCCGCGTCTCGGAAATGGCGGCAATTCCCGCCGTGCGGCAGTTTCTGGTGGAGGAACAGCGACGCTGCGGCACAAAAGGCGGAATTATAGCAGAAGGCCGGGATATCGGCACTAACGTGTTTCCCGATGCGGAACTAAAGATTTTTTTGACGGCTTCGGTACAAGAGCGATCGCGCAGGCGGCTGTTAGAACTTAAAGACACCGATCGGGCTAATATTAGCTTGGCCCAATTGGAACAAGACATTGCCCTGCGGGACGAAAAGGACAGCACCCGCGAGGTTGCACCTTTGCGTAAAGCGGCCGATGCTGTGGAAATTCAAACAGACAATCTGACTGTTGCTGAAGTTATCGATCGGATTGTCGGCTTGTACAAAGAGAGAATCGGCCCTAAAAGTTAATTTTACGACACTGGGGGCGCGCGATCGCCCTCATATCAAATCCGGTTTAACTCAGATATTGCACCATTCTCAAGAACAGGCTTTCCGGCCTGTTCCACAAAGAGTAGATTTTCGGCGTTGCTTAATCAGGGTATGAAAAAAATAAGTTGAAAATCCAGAAGCTTTGTGGATACCAGTTTCTATGACTTGCATTTTTAGCCTTTCATACCGTAAATCAGCAACGCCTAGATTTTCTTGTGGAACAGGCCGGAAAGCCTGTTCATAAAAGCTTATTGACAATGGTGCAACATTTCAGGTTAAACCAACTTGCAGTGTCAGGTAGGGACGCGGGCCGATGCGGGCTGAGTCCCTCACACTCACAATATAGTGCCATGAATCCGATTTGAGCGCCGTCCCCCTGGCTGGGAAAAAAGTTCAACCATCCCGCGTTTTCATGGGTTAGGGCATTTCTGGCGCACAAATCTTAAATTTTTTTATCCGGACGGACTTCCCCACGATCGGTTATTTCCAGTAGCATTTTTACGGGCAGTCCAATTTAAGATTATCCTCTTAAGTGGATTAACTTGATATCAACATAAAATCTCAAATTAACTGTACAAGGTGTGAAGGAGAGAATGACGTGACAAAATTGAAACTGCTGTGGAGGCGGCGAAAAACTTTAATCGTTGCTTTTATGGCCGCCACAGGAAGTTTTTTGCTGGGTGTGACATGGCCGATTAACTTGCGGGCAAATCAGCCATTGCAACCGATTCAGGCGCAAGTCTTGGCCGTATCCCAGTCGCCAGAACAACAGCCGATGTCCAATATTAATCAGTTCTCCGAGGCGATCGCCAATCGAGTAGAATTTTCCCAACAGGCTCTAGCCCAAGTGCAGGCAATCCGATTTCAATCAGCCGTACCGTCGCAGTTTCAAGGTACAACCATTCGTCACGCGAAACTCGACTCCCAGCACAAGGCGATCGCCCTGACATTTGACGACGGCCCCTGGCCGAAAACAACTACACAAATCCTAGATATTCTCAAGGAAAATAATATTAAGGCTACATTCTTCTGGGTAGGAAGATACCTGCAAACTTATCCCGAAATTGGCAAACAGGTCGCAGCAGCCGGTCACGCGATCGGCAATCACACTTGGAGCCACCAATACCTTCAGTATAACGAAGACGGTGCTGCTCGCGAGATCGATCGCACTTCATCCTTAATTGAGGAGTTGACTGGCATCCAAACATCGATTTTTCGCCCGCCAGGAGGCATTTTAAACAATGGATTGGCAGCTTACGCTCAAAAGAAAAATTATGCAGTTGTGATGTGGTCTGCTGATTCTTTTGATTGGCGAACTCTTACGGAATCTTTGATGGACAACGTGATGAGGCAGGCAAAATCCGGGGGCATTGTGCTGATGCACGACGGCGGCGGCAATCGAGCGAGAACTGTAAAAGCTTTACCTGATATTATTGCTCGATTCAGAAAGGAAGGGTACATTTTCGTAACAGTTCCCGAGTTATTGCAGATGCAAGAACAAGAGTCAAAACAGCAGGAAACAGCACAAAAATAAAAATTTGGAAAAGTGGTTATTTACGCCATTTTTCCATTTTTTTGTAGGTAGATTGCTCGAATTTTCAGAACTAAGTAGAACTTTTGACGAAGTTGTCACCCGTCCGTAAATCTGCTCTCAATCTTGCCAGGATTTGTTCTTTTGTAAGTTCTGAATCAATTCTATAAATATTTTTAGCTTTTTTAAGTAGCTTGTATATCTCTGGCGATCCTGCTGCAATACCAAACTCTGATATAATGTCATCCGGTATTAACGGCATTAACATTTCTTGGTCGTCTAAGAGTGTATTAAGAATAAGCTTTTTAAGTTCAAACCTAAAATCTGAATTGATTGAGGAATTTTTCAATACCTCATTCCATTTACTTTGATATCTATTTCTAAGCCTTACCACATCTTTTGTCACACCAAGATCACCCATTACTTCTCGAATCAAATTGTCATAATCCCAAGGTGAAAAGTAGCGTTTTCGGCGCATATTCCACTGCTTAATAATTTCATCCTTTGACTCATCGCGTTCTATGGATTGTATGCACTTTAGAATCGCTTCTAGAAACCTCTGGGCTTCATCTACTAACTTAATTAAAGACTTTTCCCAATCATAATCATTTTCGGGTTTAGAAGTTCCAGAAATAGATTCAAACCACTCTGAGCATTTTTTTTGAACCCCACTATTGTGATCGTCTTTATTAGCAATGTTATGCTGAAGAAGAGTACGCAACGATTGAACAAGATAAAAATGCGTACTTAAATTTTTACTGGTGTCTAAATCAAAAGTATCAAATAGCTCTACTAAAAATTTAATATCAGACTTTTTACCTGCTTCCCAATATAAGGTATATAACCAAGAGATTACTCGCTGAAAGCAGCACTCAGACATTCCCTCTAAAGTAAACTGAATACTGATTGAACCAAATAATTGATCGCCTTCAATAATTTGAGAAACTATGGAATCGATTTCTTGTTTACAGGCATCAATTTTTTGATAAGCTTTCAGCACCTCTTCGGATGAATTCATAGTTATTTCTTTTTTTGCAATGGTTGAGAGTAATAGGCTATCGGATCTGCAATAGGACCAAGAAAGTTGAAAGCAATGTGAAATTCACCCGGAGACTCACCTTCAAGAATATCGGGCTTGCCAAATAGCTGTGGAATAAAAGGAATGCGACTACGCTGCAATTCTGATACATATAAAGCTCCACGCTCATAAGGTTTTTCATGCCTCCACGCGACTTCTCCCGTAAATTTTCTTGGGTTTCCATCGGAACCACTCGCAAGATAACTACGGAGAATTCGTCTACGTCCTATTGATGAACTCTCATTTTCAAGCTCTCTGAATATTTCTAAAGAAGTCTGAATTCGATCTAGATGGAAGTTAGCCAAGCCTTTCAAATAAGTTAGAGATAGATTCTCATAAAACTCTGTTGTCTTCATTAATGTTTCTACAATTTGTAGGCAACTTTTCCAATCTTCTTGACTAAACAAAACAATTTTTCTCTCGCCCATAAATAAGTTTTCCTTGGCTTTACTTAACCACCAAACTTTAAGAAGTAAATACAGGCAGCGTGAATCTTGATTTATTTTCTCCCAATGTTCCTTCAAGTAATCAACTGCTCTTTCACAAGCCTGAATATTATCATCTGTTAAGGAAGATGTGAATAATATATTCTTAACAATGGCATAAGCTCTTAGGTAATAACCAGCACTAGATTCCATCGCTAAAAGAGCATGAAATGCTTCTTCAGTAAGTTCCTGGCTTCCAACTAACTCACCTATTTGAAGACGAAGCTTTTGAAAACGTTCTTGCTGGTCAGGGAAATACTCCTCAGATTCCGCTAAAGTAAATACGTGATAGACATTTGCCTCTATTTCAGTACGAACTCCTATATCGATACTCTTGTCCGACAAAAGCTCTCTACTTGTCCAAAGCAAAACATCTATCGGGTAGTAGTTTTCTGAATTTAATGAGAGCGCCTCAAAAGCTGCTTCTTGTGCTTGCTTAAGAAAAGGCAGCGATTCTTCGTAGTTTTGTATTTCTTTTAAAGTAGTAAACTTGGTTCCTAAAACAGAAGCTAGTTCTACTAATAAATAACTGCGTATCCCCCTATTTTTCTTGTCAAGACCCACTTGGTCAAGAGCTATACGAAGCACATTTTCTGCTCTATCTAAAAGCTCAATACGCTCCTCTTTAGATAATATTAAACTCGCATTCCTTCGTTGTCTTTGGACGCTTTCTGTTAAAAGAGTAGCTTCTTGTAGCATTAAGCTAGGATTTTGAACGCTGTAATCTTCTCGTAACTGACGAAGAATTTCAGCAATTTCTCGAAAATAGGGTGCAAAATAATTTGCATCACGTCCTTTAGGACCCATACTTCTAATTAAGGAAACTGCAAATGAAATCTCTGTTTCACCGTTGAAGTTACCTTTTTCACGAATATTTAATAAAATATCCCTAGCACAATCAACTTCTGCTTTTGCACTACCCAAAAGAGATTTAGAAATTTCTTGAGCTTCAATTTGATGTCGAGCACCAATTTCAAGATTACCATGAGCATCTTCGTACCACTGCACAATATCCGTTTTAAGTCTTTTAATTAAACTAACAAAATCTGTAATTGCTCCTGTATTAATTGCTCGCATCATAATTTCTAATGGAAGATTAATTCCAAAACGTCCAGGAACCATTACTAATCGAATTAGTTTCTGAAGTAATGTTACCTCTTCTCCATCTATCACCCAATCTTCTGAAGGTAAAAGTTGCTCTTCAGTAATCAAGCCCCCTTTTAAAAAGGCAGTTGCAAATGTAGTTTGTGAGGCTACCTTTCCCACAGAAAGTTTAGAGGAGTCTTGTTCCGCATATTTTACTTCTTTAGCCAATCCTGCTCTTATTTGACTTTTAGTAGGTGGTAAAAGCCTATAGAGGGCCACTAAGAACCTATGACCACCGTGTTCGCTGAGCTTTCTAAGGTCTACACTAGAGGATGATGCAAACTTTTCAACAAAAGCTATAAATCCAGATATTTCGTCTATTCCTTCTCTTCTTGGAGAAACATTCCTGAGAGATGCAGGAGCCTCGACAAAATTATCTTTTTTTGCAGCCTCACCATAGCAACTACCAACAACAACTACTTTACGCCCTCGACTAGAAAGCCTTTTAGTCAATTCGTAGTATGGCTCTTGCTCAACCATTCCATCCCAAATAATTAGAACCGCAGATGCACCCAAATCTTCAGCCCATTTACAAAAAGTATCTAAATCACTTAAAAGAGGGAGTTTAGAGCGATGCTCAATAAATAAAACAGGATACTTTTTTTCCTTACGAATTGAATATGCAAGATGACCAAGAGCAATACTTTTACCCGTGCCTGACTGTCCACAAAGAATTACTGGCTCATCCTGCAACTCATTAGATTTCAATCTTTTAGTAACAATTTCTTGAAGATGACTCTCAAAATTACGCTTAAATGCAAACCCCCGTGCATATCCTGACCAGATAGGTCTATTGCTAGATTCTGCTAGGAAAGCTCTGAACTCACTATATAATTTATTTTCTCCAATGTGTGGTGGCTCAAGAAGAATCATGTCATCTAGAATAGTTGCCGATCTCGAAACTTGATTCCAAAGATTTAGGGGAACAGTTAAAGACTTTTCCTCTAGAGTAATGCGACGACCATATTCCTCCTTCTCCGGTGGTTCACCAAGTGTAACATCGCCTGCTTCTTGAACACGTAAAAGATATACTGCCAAGTTTTCGTCATGGAGAATAACTTTACCTTCTTGTACTCGTCTAGCAATACGTGAATTTTGTTTGATTGCTTCATTTGCACTAAAAATATGAACCTGAGCTTGGTTAAGACTTTGAATAACAGGTGTTAATTTCTGTGGAGAGAACCAGTCTAAATCACCTGCATAGCCTTCTATCACCAGTGTTCCGAAAGGAGTGATAAGTTCGGGTAATCTACGGGCTAGAGCATTTGCTACGGAATATCGAACGTCTAGCTCATCTTCATTCAAAGGAGGTCTTTTATTCTTATCGTCTTGATTAACACAGCCAAACAAAAATGTACAGTGGAGACGATGGCGATTTCTAGGATCGCTTGGATTAAGAGTTTCCGAATCATATATTGACTGTAGTTCTCGCCAACTCGTTGTTCGGAAGGCTTTGAGGCAAATTGTGTCAATTGCAGAAGTGTAAACACCACTCCAGGGGAAACTAGCAACTGTCTCTAGCCATTCTGGATGAGGAAAACGATCGCAGCGTTCTTGCATCCAAGCTAATGCTGCCTCGGATGCTTCTGAAGCGCTTCCAGCTAAGATTTGACCGTAATCATCTCCAGTCCCACCATACTTACGTAGGATCTCGGATAGAAAAGGATCTCTGCCCGACTCTAGCTTTAGATAATTTTGACCTAATAGTAGAAACGCAGGACCGGACTTGAGTCGCTCAGAAAGTTCGCTGGTTAACTGAGTCATATAATTAGACTAGCTTTTTCCATGTATCTACTGGATCGTAACAGCTAGAGAGATAAGTTGCAGGCGACTTACCAGATTCATGACCACAAATTGATCGACAATCGCTACGCTATAACAGAGCATCAGTTCGATCGCCAGTCGATCGCGTCGAGCAAACACAACGAGATGCCATCCCCCAACTACTGGCAATGGGTTTAACCGTCGAACAAGTTGCCCAGGCGCTTTCTCTGTCGGTGGAAGAGGTGCAGCGATTGGGATAAAGGGTGGCTACTCCAAAGGCTGTACCCATCGCGACCTCCCGCCATCGCGTACACCAAACCGCGCCGATATTCATGCCGGACAGTATTATCACGTTCGAGGGCAAGGTAATCTTCGGGGCTAAAACCAGACGGGATGGCAATCATAGCGAAGTCGGCAAAATCGATACGTTAATTGTAGCCATATTACCAGAAAGAATTGGTTTAAAGCCGGAACCCTTGTAGGGAGAAATTAAAATCAGACTATTCATTACTCCAATCCTCTTCCTTCCAGGTAGAGGTCGCTATCAACTGTCAACTGTCAACTGTCAACTGTCAACTGTCAACTGAACAATTTAGGTTTGAATCTAACGGCAAATCCTGCAACTGAGAATTCACCCAATTAGCCGCCGCCAAACCCGATCGCAAAGCAGCTTCAATTTGACCATCCCCGCACAAATCCCCCGCACAAACCAGCGGCAAATCCCCCGCAGCAGCCAAACAAGAAACAGGTAAAGGATTTCGACAAAAAGCATAGCGCCAGCGGTGAACCTGCAACCATTGCGGCTCTTTGAGCCAAGGGATTAAATATTCAGAAGTGCGATCGAGCAATTCTTGACCGATAATATTCAAATCAGCAGCTTCTAAATAGCGATCGGCAAAATTAGCAGTGCTGTGAACCACAAACACAGGCTGCTGCGGCTCGAATCGCTTGCTGCTGTCCAGGCCAATCCAAGCTAAATCAGAATCATCGGGAAAAGAAACAGATTTCAACTGCGGATTTAGATTGCTCAAATCTAACTCCCGTTCCGCAGAATAGCCAGCCATCACTGTAATGCAAGGGTCGTACTCTACAGAACGCAATTTGTCAAGAAAATCTGGCGACAAACCGATTTCCGAATCCAAAAACATTAAAGCTTGAGGAGCAGGAATTGCCACAACCACCGCCTTAGCAAACAATTCTTGAGGTAGCTCTAAATTGTCGTCGGTAACTTCCAGGGAAAGACGCCACATTTGATTGTCGGTACGAGAAATCGCCTTGACTCGGCGGCCGTACCAAATATCTAAACCCTCTGCGATATACTTACCGACAGCATTCATCCCAGCAGGCGCGACATAACAAGAATTAGGAATAAAAGATATTTCTCCTTGTCGGAATTCTCCCACACTATCCGTCCAGAGTTTCATGAGCTGTCGATCGACCAAAGCCTCAATTAACCCCTGCACCGCATCCCCCTGCGGTTCCAGATACCGCGCCCCGTGATCGGCCCTAGTACCCTGTACGCGGCGGGTAGCAACACGTCCCCCCGCGCCGCGAGATTTCTCAACAACCGCCACAGAATAGCCAGCGAGGCGCAACTGCCGAGCACAAATCAGCCCCGCCATCCCCGCACCGATCGCCACAACATCGAACATAGTTAAACTGTCAGTATTTTGGATTTAGTAATCAGCTTAAAGGCTGCGGGGCCCAAGATGCTCTGCGCCACGAGCATAAAAACCCACAGCCGTAGCGTAGCGCGGCTCCATCCATCGCCCTGCACCACGTAGTAGAATAGGGGTTGGCACGAATCGACAGGTAAGATTAGTTTAAAAAAATGTAGCGCTCGGCAAGTTCCTGGCGCGCGATCGTTACTAGGGCACAATCTAAAATCTAAAATCTAAAATCTAAAATAGCATTAGCGAGGGCAAAATCTTGGACGAACTCAGAGCAGCACTAGAATTGACAACAGAAGAAGAATTGCAGCAACTAACCGAACTGTTGTTTAGCCGCAAGTTTAACCCTTTAGATTACGTGCAAACCCCCGCACCGATAGACGTACAAAGTCGCGATCGCGAAGCATGGCTAGACGCCGTAGAACAGCGGTTTCGCTACCTTGCAGCCGACGGGTTGACGGTACTCAGAGGGCGAACCGAACAAGTAACTTACAGACAAGCACTAATTCAAGTTTGTCGCTATCTCAAAATCCCTTATCCCAAACTGTTGTCAACCACCGACTTAGAGGCAGAAGTATTTCTGCACTTAATGGGCCGCGCGTGGAAGCGTTTGCCGGCAGATGAACAGCAAGCGCTGACAGTGCGCGTACAGCGAGCAATTGTTGATTCTAAACTCTCTGAACCCTTGCCAATTTCTGCGGAAAAAGACCCGCTGGGTTTGCTCTTCAAAGGTGGCAGCGCTTTAGCCGTTAGTTCCATCTTAAAACCCATGTTGCTGAAATTGATAGCCCATCAATTTGCCCTGCACTTTGCCACCTATCAAATGGCTAAACAAGCAGTGATTACAGGGACTGCAACCGCAGCAACCCAGTTTCAAAGTTATGTCGCAATTCAGACGGCGCGGCGCGGTATGGCCGTGAGTGCTGCTCGTTACGGTGCGACGCGGAGCGTGTTTTCGTTGCTTGGCCCGGTGATGTGGACTTGGTTTGTAGCGGATTTGGGTTGGCGATCGATTTCCACGAACTACGGCCGCATTATTCCGACCATTTTTGCCTTAGCTCAAATTCGATTAACGCGATCGGAATGCGTTTGGGAACTAGCATAACGATTTTGGATTTTAGATTGAAGAATTGGAGTGTGGGTGAATATCAGAAATTGGTTGAGACTAGCTACTCAACAGACAGCCAAAAATCTCAAGTCTCGTCTGCAACAACATCCCGATACCCGCCTGGAAATTCCTTGGAATTTCGCTCAAATCGGGATGATGATTTTTCCCTTAATTCCAATTTTGGGAGCTTTAGGAATATTCCTGGGATTGGCCGGCACTTGCAGGCAAAAGTTCCGGCAAATTAGCCGTAGCCCGCTGAATCGAGGATTCGCAATTCTAAGCGCGCTGCTAGTCATCACGGCGATTTTGGCCAACAACCGTATTGAGGCTGTTTTAGGCTTGTGCAATTTTTTGCCGTTCTTTATATTGTTTGCGGCTTTCAGTAGTTTAATTCAAACTCCGGCTCAGTTGCGACAATTGTCTTGGGCGATCGTAATTAGTTCAATTCCCGTGATAATTTTAGGTCTGGGACAGCAATTTTTAGGTTGGAGTGGCATCGATCAATTGCAGCCTATTTTTGGCTGGGTACTCGAACCCCAAGGCAATCCCCCCGGCCGTATGGCTTCTGTATTTATGTACGCTAATATTTTAGCTTGCTATCTGACAATTGCTTTTATTTTAGCAATGGGACTGTGGATGGAAGAAGTCAGTTGTCAGTTGTCAGTTGGCAGTTGTCAGTTGGCAGTTGTCAGTCGTCACAACTTACCAATTCCCAATTCCCAATTCCCAATTCCCAATTACCGATTCCTATTTTTAAGTTTTGCAGTGATCGGAAATGCTCTTGCTTTGATTTTTACTAATTCTCGCAATGCTTGGGGACTGGCAGTTTTGGCAGTTTTGGCTTTTGCATTTTATGCGGGTTATAAAAAATTATTAGCTGCGGTTTTTAGTGTGGCTAGCACAGTTTTTTTGTCGGCTTTAGGTCCCCAACCTTTACGGCAGTATTTGCGAATAATTGTCCCGGCTTTCTTTTGGGCTAGACTCACCGACGAGATGTTCCCAAATCGGCCGACTGCTACTTTGAGAACTACTCAGTGGGAATTTGCTTGGTCAATGACTCAGCAGCGTCCTTGGACTGGTTGGGGATTGCGAAATTTTACGCCTCTCTATCAAGCTCAAATGCAAGAATGGCTTGGTCATCCTCACAGTTTGATACTGATGTTGACTGCGGAAACGGGAATACCCGCAACGCTTTTTTTGTTTGGTTTAGTTGGTTTGGTTTTGGCTAGGGGTGTTTTGCTGCTGGCGAATTGGCCGCTTTTTTCTGCGGATATTAAACAGGAGCAAATAGCAGCACTGGAAAAAGCGGAAAATGCTTTAGTTGTCAATCAAAAATCAATATTTATTAGCACAAATCAGGTAGTTTGTCAAGATGTAAGAGTAACCGATCGCCTAATTTTTTTCAGTTATTTATTAGCCTTCGTCGCCTGTACGCTTTTTAACACTGTAGACGTGACGGTGTTTGATTTCCGAGTCAATACGATAAGCTGGTTGCTGTTAGCCGCAATTTGCGGTGTTTGCAAAGACGGCATCGGGAATGGGGCATCGGGAATTGGGCATCGGGCATCGGGAATAGGGCATTGGGAATAGGGCATCGGGCCTTGGGCATTTGGCCTTGGGAATAGGAGGAAAAAGGAAAAAGCCATAATTCTTCCTTCTTCCGACTTTCATTGGACTGACATCCGTTACATCCGTTACAGAATCCGTTGCCGAACTTCCCTTATTCCACCGTCACCGACTTCGCCAAATTGCGCGGCTGATCCACATCCAAACCCCGACGGGCTGCAATGTGATAAGCCAACAATTGCAGCGGAATCACTGTCACAATCGGCGACAACAATTCATCCACCAAAGGCACCGGCAAAATGTGGTCAAAAATATCGGCTTCCGCCACACCTTGCTTCGGCGTAACGCCAATTAAACGGGCGTCGCGCGCTTTGGCTTCTTGAGCGTTGGAAAGCACCTTTTCGTAAACGCTTCCGGGCATGGCGATCGCCACTACAGGCACTTTCGCATCCAAAAGGGCGATCGGGCCGTGTTTCATCTCACCCGCCGGATATCCTTCAGCGTGAATGTAGCTAATTTCCTTCAGTTTCAGCGCCCCTTCCAAAGCAATCGGAAAGTTAATTCCCCGCCCCAAAAAGATAAAATCTTGGGTTTCCGTGAACTGGTGGGACAATTCCTCCACATACTGTTCCTGAATCTCCAAAAACTTCTCAATTTCGGCTGGCAACTGGCGCAAACCCGAAATAATTTCTGCCAATCTCTCGGTGCTGATTGTTTGCCGCTGGTGCGCCAAATCCAAGGCTAAGAAATAGAATGCCATCAACTGAGTGACAAAAGTTTTAGTGGCCGCAACGCCGATTTCTATACCGGCGTGGGTGTTGAGGACGTGCGGCATCATGTGGGCGATCGAACTTTCAGTCCTGTTAGTAATGCCTAACATTCTCGCCCGAAACTTATCGGTAAAACCAGCGCGGCGCTGCTGTTCCATCCCCAAAGCAGCCAGCGTGTCCGCCGTTTCTCCCGACTGAGTTACCCCAATAGTTAAAGTATTTGCTGTCAGCGGTGCGGGCGCGTAGCGGTACTCAGAAGCGTACTGCACCGCAGTGGGAATATTAGCTAATTGTTCCAACAAATATTTGCCAATTAGCGAGGCGTGCCAGCTCGTTCCGCAGGCGAGAATTGAAATTTGTTCGACATCGGCGCAAAGTTCCTTGGGCAAGTTGAGATTGATGGGAGAGCGCGGATTTCCCGGCTGCCAATCGCTGTCTAAATAAGCCTCTAAACAAGCTCGGACTACCGCTGGCTGTTCGTAAATCTCCTTGTGCATGAAGTGTTTGAAGCCTTGTTTTTCGACTAAAACCGGACTCCAACCAAGGATGCGCGGGCTTTTTTTCAGCCTTTCCCCTGCAAAGCTGTAAACTTCCACTCCCATCGAAGTTAGTCTTGCCAATTCGCCATTTTCCAAGGACAAAACAGTGCGGGTGTGAGATACTAAGGCTGGCGTGTCGGAAGCGCAGAAAAATTCGCCTGCACCAAACCCAATCACCAAAGGAGCTTGCTGTCTGGCGACAATTATTTCCTCTGGAAAATCTGCACAGATAACGGCGATCGCAAAAGCTCCTTCTAATTTATTTACCGCATTTAAAACAGTTTCCAAAAACGATAAATCAGCAATTTTTTCTGTTTTTTTATCTTTTCCTTCTTCCTTCTCCCTTCTTGCTTCTTTCAAAAATTCAGCTATTAAATGAGGAATAACTTCTGTATCGGTATCCGAGACAAATTTATGTCCCTTTGCTTTCAATTCTTTCCGCAACTCGCGATAATTTTCGACAATTCCATTTTGAACTACCGCAATTCGCCCGTTATTATCCATGTGAGGGTGAGCGTTATATTCCTCTGGTTTGCCGTGAGTTGCCCAGCGGGTGTGTCCGATACCGATGGGAGCCGGAGAGTCTATCTCTGCTAGCTTTTCCCGGAGGTTGTGCAATTTGCCCTTGGCTCGGATGCAGGTAATTTCTCCTTCCGAGATGGTAGCGAGGCCCGCTGAATCGTAGCCCCGGTATTCTAGTTTCTCCAATCCTGCTAGCAAAATCTCGCTTGCTGCTTGCGTGCCGATATAGCCAACGATTCCGCACATTTAACGTACTACTCCTGCTTAGCGATCGTAATCAAAACCCAGTTTTATTATTGAGGACTTATGGGCGATCTGCCAAAAACCTGTTTTTTTTGCTGACTCTTGGTGACTCCACAGAGGATTTTTGGTAGAAAAACCAGGTTTCTGGGTAAGTCGTAAATCGAGATTAACCCAGAAAATCTATTTTTAGGGCAAGCTCCATCTTACACAAAGGCCTAGTCCCGCTGGCTGGATGTCGCAGCAAAAAGAGAGGGGGCAATTTAATCGCCCCCTCTCTTGTGCCGGTAATTCGATCGACAATTCGATCGATATTTAGTAGGCTAGACCCATACTGCGAGTAGTTTCTGCTCCCAGGTAGACCCGGATGCTCAGAAAATCGGTAGGGCAAGCTGTTTCGCAACGTTTGCAACCTACACAGTCTTCTGTGCGGGGAGAGGAGGCAATCTGAGCTGCTTTGCAGCCATCCCAGGGCACCATCTCCAAAACGTCAGTCGGACAAGCGCGGACGCACTGAGTGCAGCCGATGCAAGTATCGTAAATTTTGACTGAATGAGACATTGAATAAAGGCTCCCAACGAGTCACTAAAAATTTGCTGATTCTGTGAGTTAAAAGATTTGACGGCTTGATGCCACCGCTATAACCTGCACAGAGAATTAAAGGCTAGTCTACCGCAGTGGCTGGAAGCACTTCGCCAAAAAGCGACAAAACTTCACAGTTATTCACGCTGGGAGTCTTATAGAACCCATTTGGGATGTATTCATTCGCCAACCGTTTGAGCATCAGCCCGATTAAATACAAATTGAGTTTGGCATTAGCATTGATGAGAGTCTGCTCAAAGTTCTTGACCAAACTCTTACAGCGTTACATCCAAGGGTTTGACCGTTTAATCGCGATTAACGCGAGTTGCCACCACGACAAATCCAGTTTTCCCATCTAGTGCCACTTTTTCGGCTTTCGTTAGTTTCCGTGCCACTTTAAACCGGATCTGGGTCATAATCTGGGGATAGAGTTTTTACTTTCTGTGCGATGAGCCGATCCGGGTAATACCGCTTGCCTTTGCAGAATGGTAATCTAGGACTTACGCATTGACAAAAAACATTATCTATGTATTCTCGATCGTGCCATCACTGAATCGGTTCGCCAAAATATGCTCGCGGACAACTAAAGTGAACAGATTCCTGGGTCTTCCGTACAAATTAGTGTGCCAAAATATTAGTCTAAGTAGTCAGAAAGCCGATGATACCTGAACTGGCTATAAAAAAATCTGTTTTTGACGTTTGCAATTACCAACAAGCCTGACCAAACAAGGGTTGCAAGCGCATTTTTGTAACAAATTAGCACAGTAAGTACGGTAGACCCAGGAATATTAGAAAAAACACTAGCCTGTTGGCTGCGATGCTAAGTTGTTGGAGCGACGAATTCAGTGGGGTCAGACAAGTCAATTTCAAGAAGCCTTGAGTCTTGTCAACAGACATTGATTATCTACCGAGAGATTAAAGACCACTAAGGTGAGGGGGCAGCATTGGGTAATCTGCGAAATGTTTACACTTCCCTAGGCAACTATGCAAAGGCGATCGAGTACAATCAGCAGTCGTTGACCATCGCCCGTAACGTTCATAACTGCCAAAGATGGAGAGCCAAACATGATTAGACTTCCTGGAATTAAAGTTTTAGCCCAAATTTACGAAAGTGACAATTCTGTTGTCTATCGAGGAATTCGAGAAGAAGACCACAAAACAGTAATTCTCAAAGTTCTGAAACAAGACTATCCCACCCCCTCTGAACTAACTCGATACAAGCAGGAATATGAAATCACCCGCAATCTGAACATAGATGGGGTAGTTAAAACTTATGCCTTAGAACCGTATCAAAGAAGTTTGGTAATTATCTTAGAGGATTTTGGCGCATCATCCTTAAGACAATTATTCAATGGCTCTGGAGGTGCAGGGCCTGTCTTATCACTAGAGAAATTCCTCAAGTTAGCCATAAAAACAGCAGAGGTATTAGGAGCGATTCACACTGCTAATATTATCCATAAAGATATTAATCCTGCCAACATCGTTCTTAACCCAGCAACAGAAATTATTAAAATCATCGACTTTGGTATCTCCACTCAATTAACCCGCGAAAATCCTACACTGAAAAATCCCAATGTTTTAGAAGGCACTTTAGCCTATATATCACCGGAGCAAACGGGACGAATGAATCGTTCTTTAGATTACCGCACTGACTTTTACTCTCTCGGCGTTACCTTCTACGAACTCCTTACGGGACAGTTACCTTTTGAAAGTACCGATGCGTTGGAACTGGTGCATTGTCATATCGCCAAACAGCCAATACCCCCTCATCTTTTAGGAGAAGCAGAGGGGGAGAGAAGCAAAAGGGGAGAAACTTGTCCTCAAGCCGTTTCGGATATTGTTATGAAGCTGATGGCGAAAATGGCAGAGGAACGATATCAAAGTACCTGGGGACTCAAAGCTGATTTAGAAGAATGTCTCTTTCAGTTACAAGCTAATGGGATTATAGCAGATTTCCCTCTCGGTTCTAAGGATATTTCCGACAAGTTTCAAATTCCCCAAAAGCTTTATGGACGAGATTCAGAAGTTAAAACCTTACTAACAGCATTTGACCGAGTGAGTCAAGGCACAACTGAAATGATGCTAGTGGCAGGTTATTCCGGCATCGGTAAATCAGTATTGGTGGCAGAAGTTCATAAACCCATCACTCAAAAGCGCGGCTATTTCACCTCCGGAAAATTTGACCAGTTTCAGCGCAATATTCCCTACTCAGCTATTGTCAGTGCTTTCGCCGGATTGATGCGCCAACTGTTAACGGAAAGCGAAGCACAACTAAACCTTTGGCGAGAAAAACTCCTTGGTGCTTTTGGTTCCAATGGACAGGTGATTGTTGAAGTGATTCCTGAAGTGGAACTGATTATCGGCAAGCAACCCCCCGTGCCGGAATTAAGCCCCGCTGAGTCCCAGAATCGCTTTAATCTGGTTTTCCAGAACTTCATTCGGGCATTTTGTGCAAAAGAGCATCCTTTAGTCATCTTTCTAGACGATTTGCAGTGGGCAGACTCCGCTACCCTCAAGTTAATCGACCTGATGATGACGGATGCGGATACACAATACCTATTTCTCATTGGAGCCTATCGAGATAACGAAGTCACCCCCACTCATCCGTTGATGATAACTCTTGATGGGCTACGGAATGGGGGGGCAACTGTCAACTTTATTACTTTAGCTCCCTTAAATAGCAAGCATATTAGCCAGTTAATTGCCGATACTTTGCACAGTGATGCCTCTTCAGTAAAACCCTTGGCGGAGTTGGTAGTGCATAAAACTGGAGGCAATCCTTTCTTTGTCTATGAGTTTCTCAAAACCCTACATACCGAAAACCTGATAACTTTTGATTTTGAAGGTTACGGCTGGCAGTGGGATATTTCAAACATTGAAGCTCAGGGAATTACTGACAATGTGGTGGAGTTGATGATTGGCAAGTTGAAGAAACTGCCTCCAGTTACACAGCAAGTTTTACGTTTAGCAGCTTGTGTAGGTGCTGATTTCGATTTAAACACCCTTTCTATCATCAGTGAAAAATCCACATCGGAAGTTGCTAAAGACCTAAGAGCAGCAGTTCAGTCCGGGTTAATTTTGCCTACATCCGAGTTAGATGAAGAACTGTTAATTCAAGATTATAAATTCCTGCATGACCGGGTGCAGCAAGCAGCTTACTCGCTGATTGACGAAAAAAATAAACAAGAAATTCACTTAAAAATTGGTCGTCTTCTGTTAAAAAGTTTTGAAAATCATGATTTAGAAGAAAGAATTTTTGATGTAGTCAATCACCTAAACCAAGGAGAATCATTGATCGTTGATAAAGGAGGAAGAGAACAATTAGCCAACTTGAATCTAATCGCTGGAAGAAAAGCTAAATTCTCTTCAGCCTATGAACCCGCATTAATCTATATAAAAAACGGGATGAAACTTTCTCCCCCTAATAGCTGGGAGGAAGACTATCAACGGACATTTTCATATCACCTTGAAAAAGGTGAAATAGAATATTTAACGGCTAGCTGGGACGAAGCCTTATCAACTTTTGATGAAACCCTTGAACATATCAATAGTTTGTTGGATCGGTGTAAAGTCAATGAATATAAAGTGACCTTATATCGAATGAAAAATGATTTGGAATCCTCCTTATATCTGGGAGTAGAGACCCTCGATCTATTGGGAATCAAGTTGAAAGCGTTTCCTGAAGCAGATGAACTGATGGCAGCAGTGAATCATGCTAATGAGACGATCGCTGCTAGGAAAATTGAAGATTTTATAGACCTTCCTGAAATGCAAGACCCTGAAAAACTTGCTGCTATGGTACTCCTGAGAGAATGTGTCCCTCCCTCTTACTTTTTAGGGTCGAGATTGCTGTTCATCCTAGGCATAGAAATGATTGAGCTATCCCTCGCCTATGGGAACAGTCCTCACTCTTCAGTTGGGTATATCTATTATTCGTTAACACTTGCCTTTGTAGCGCAAGATTTTGAAACCGCCTATAAATTTGGAAATTTAGCCTTAAAATTGAACGATGAAAAGTATCAAATGAAGCGTTATGAAGCATTAATTTTGAATATGTGGGGAGGATTTGTTTCCCATTATACTGAACATCTCGATCGCTCTAAAGAGCATTTAATGAGAGGTTATTATAGCGGGGTGGAAAACGGTGCCTATCAATGGGCAGGATATTGTGCAATTAACTTTTTGTTCATGTCTTTTTGGGGGACTGATTCATTAAAAGAATTATCAGAAAAAATTGATAAAATTATACCCGGTTTAAAAAAAGTTGACCCCAACATGGTGCAATATTATTATGCGGTTAAAGCGACCATTTATAATTTGATTGAACCTGTTGAGGATTGGAATGTTCTTGATGAATCCTTATGGCCGAATGCCAAGGAAATCATTAAGTCTTGCCTTGAAAAAAATGATTTATTCACAGTATTTATAGAATTAGCCTGTAAATTGTCTTTAGCCAACTGGCATTCAGATTATGAGAAGGCGATAGCCTATGCTAACTCTGCCGAAAAATATTTGATAGGCGCGACGGGGATTTTTATTAATCCGGCGTTTCATTTTCATCACTGTCTAGCTTTATCCGTGGGGTATGACTCGGCTGATGCTGAAAAACAAGCACTGTACCTGGAGAAGATTAAATCAAATCTTGAGAAATTCAAACTCTGGAGTAAACATTGTCCGAGTACCTACCTTCATCAACGTCTGCTAATCGAAGCTGAGTTGGCGCGAATTACAGGCAATACTCTGGAAGCGCAGGATTTGTATGACCAAGCGATCGAGTCAGCCCGAGAAAATAAATTTTTGCAGAATGAAGCTCTAGCGTCGGAACTAGCCGCTAAGTTTTGGTTAGGGAAAGGTAAACAGAAGATTGCTAAAGTCTACATGATTGAAGCCCACTATGGCTACCAACGCTGGGGCGCAACAGCTAAAATGAACGATTTAGATAAGCGCTATCCTCAGTTATTACAAAGAACGTCCTCAACCCGGGGAATAGATAGAATAACGGTATCTACGATGCCTACCACAACTGGCAGGAGCAATTCTTTTGAGCTGGATTTGACCACAGTTATGAAAGCTTCGCAAACCCTATCGGAAGAAATTGTGCTAGATAAATTACTGGCAAAATTGATGCGGATTATTATTGAGAATGCCGGAGCGCAAAAGGGCTTTCTAATTCTGGAAACTAAGGGGAAATTGCTGATTGAAGCTGAGGGTTCTGTGGATGAAGAGGCTGTGACTGTGTTGCAGTCCATCCCTATCAAGTCTGTCGGGGAACCAGGGGATCAACTTTTAATTTCTCATATAATTGTTAACTATGTAGCTCGCACGCGGGAAAGTGTCGTCTTGAGCGATGCTGCTAATGACCCTAAATTTGCTCATTCCCCCTATATCATAATACATAAGCCTAAATCAATTTTATGCTTCCCGCTCCAACATCAAGGTAAACTGGCAGGAATTATCTATTTAGAAAATAATCTAACCATAGAGGCTTTTACTCCAGAGCGCTTAGAACTCTTAAATCTGCTTTCTTCTCAGGCAGCAATTTCTATTGAAAATGCCCGCTTCTACAATAATCTCACCGAACTCAATCAGGCTTTTGAGCGCTTCGTCCCCTCCCAGTTCCTCCAAATTTTGAATAGAGAGAGCATTATTGATGTTAAATTAGGCGACCAAGTTCAACAGGAGATGTCGGTACTATTTTCCGATATTCGTGAATTCACAACTTTATCGGAAAGTATGAACCCTCAAGACAATTTCAAATTTATTAATGCCTATTTGTCTAAAATGGAGCCAGCTATTACTGAAAATCAAGGATTTATTGATAAATATATTGGCGATGCAATTATGGCTCTATTTAGTGGCGAGGCAGATAATGCAGTGAAAGCAGGAATTGATATGCTGCATCGTCTTAGCGAATACAATCAACATCGCACCGCTTCTGGATACGTGCCGATTAAGATTGGTATTGGCATCAATACAGGTTCTTTAATACTCGGTACGGTGGGGGGAAAAAACCGGATGGATAGCACGGTGATTAGCGATGCAGTGAATTTAGCCTCGCGGATAGAAAGCTTGACTAAACAATATGGAATTTCGATGTTAATTAGTAACTACACTTTCGTGTCTTTGTCAGATTCTAACCAGTATGCTATCCGTCTGATCGATCGCGTAAAAGTTAAGGGAAAATCAAAAGCGGTATCGATGTTTGAAGTTTTCGATGCGGATCCGCCTGAGACTTATGAGGGCAAACTAGACACAAGAACGCGATTTGAAGAAGCTTTGATACTCTACCATTGCCAAAAGCTTAGAGATGCTGAGCGATTATTTGCTGAGTGCCTGCGCCACAATCCTACAGATAAAGCGGCTCAAATTTATCAGCAGCGCTGCACTCAGGGCGATCGGGACTAAGGATGCGATCGCTCAAATCTTGAAATCGGGGTTTGAGTAGCAATCGATACTGTTGGCGAACTTCACGATTAACTGCCTCCGGTGAGCCGTTTCCGGGAATGCAGCAATCATTGACTTCACTCACAAAAAATCCTTGCAATATACGGGAGGAATCTGTTCACTTTAGTTGTCCGCGAGCATATTTTGGCAAACCGATTCAGTGATGGTACGATCGAGAATACATAGATAACGTTTTTTGTCAATGGGTCAGTCTTATAATCTTCGGAATATTGACGAGTCCGACTGCAGGAAAGTCATTGAGGTTGGGACGATCGAGAATGGGGTGTGCGGGGGGTAGGGTTGCAGAAAAAGGGGAAGATGTTATGTTCCCACACCCCACTGTGTTTTTATGCAGGTAGTGCCCAGGATTGAGCGATTCCTTACTTGAAACCCCTGATTTTCATTATGGGGCTCCCCTTTCCCTGCAACCGCTCTTCATTCAAGATTTCCATCAAGCCACAGTCAGTCGATTTTAGATTTTAGATTTGCTCCACCGATAAATCTGGAAGCTTGAGCAATTACCTAAAATCTTTCTAGCCTTTGGTTAATCCACTTTATGCTGTGAGGTAATGAAGGGAACTCGTGGAGCCAAGAAGAAACCCACGAGACTAGCAAATAAAATCGGTGTAAAAGTGCTTAACCCTGTCAACTTCGCGAGGAGCAGAGTTGTACTAATTGGAGTGCGAGTAACCGTTGAATTCAGAGCAGCCATTACACAAATCATTGCCAAAGTCTCATTCGATCCGATGGGATTCATGATGGTGATTGCCTTTCCAAAACAGGCTCCTATAAAAAATAGCGGAATAATTATTCCTCCTCGCCAGCCCCCATTGATGGTCACACTAATGGCCAATACTTTAACAACAACTAAAGTCAAGAGAAATGTCAAAGAAAAGTTTCCCTCAACAATTTTTTCTATTTGATGTTCCCCAAAGAAACGTGTGAGCGGAAAGTAAGCTGAGAAACCACCAAGTGCTAGTCCGGCTAAAGTAGTTCGCACATAAATGGGACTGCGTATCGAATCAAACAAGCGACCAACACTGCGAAATACAGCGATAAAAAACCACCCCATAATCGCCCCTACGATTCCACAAGCAATCGCTGCGCCAAAGTCATAAAGGCTTTCCACATTGTACTGAGGAAAATTCCAGGTAGGCCCAAGTCCAAGCTGAGTAATTGCGACAAAGATGGTGTAACTTGCACAACTTGCCACTACCGCAGGCAATATTGCTTCAAAATACTCTACAACATTCTGATGATGCAGGATTTCTAAAGCAAAAAAAGTACCGCCTAAAGGAGCGCCGAACAAAACTGTAAAACCAGATGCCATCCCAGCAAGACTCAAAGTTCGTAGTGCTTCTCCGCTTAAATTAAAGCGATCGGCTAACCAGGTACCAATTGAACCTGTGACTTGCACCATTGGCGATTCTGGGCCAGCACTGCCTCCACTGGCAATACTGAGTAGCGACGACAGAATCATCGAAGGATTTTCATTCATTGGTAATCGCCCACCCTTGAGATGAATGTTGTCAATAATCAACCCAATTTCTCCAGGATTTCCCAGCCAATGAATGATCAAACCGATGAGCAAACCAGCAAGGGGCATGACGATTAGTAGAGAACCTCCACTAACATTTTCAAATCCCCGCATCAGGTAAGACAAACATATCCAATAACTTGCAGCAAATAAACCACAAATTATTCCTAGCATTGCCCATATTAATACCGAACGTGTGAGATTTATTGGGTTTCGTTTCATTGTTTTTTCTTTGTCTCTAACTAGGAAGTTAGGAAGTCTTAAAACTATTTTGTATAATAGTATACTGTTTTTTTGTCTGTATCTTGTATTGACTCAAAAATGTATGAGCCCGATCGGGCTTTCGGCTCGCGGGCTCTGTATAATTCCGATCTAACCGGATTTGATTTGAGTAAAAACTCAAGTATTTATGCTGATTTCCCAAACTTGTGCAACAGTTGTAAGGACTTGTTATTTGAGATTCTGGCTTGTAGCAAGGATTTGGGTGAGCCAGCCCCTATACCAACTGTTGCAAAATTTTTGATAATTAGTATTGCTGCAAACTGGTGCAAATCGATCGACTAAAAGCCTAATTTTTCTAACACCGGCTTAGTGGAAACAATATGCCGATCGAGTCCTAGTTTTTTGGGCTCCACACCCAAAGCCAAAGCCACCAATTGTGGGAGATGCAGCACCGGCAAACCCAATTTGCGATCGATCGCTTTTTCCACCTCCGGCTGCCGCGAATCCAAATTTAAATGACAAAGCGGACAAGGAGTTACCATACAATCAGCGCCATTGTCAATAGCATCTTGAATGTGTTTTCCAGCCATCTGAAAAGATTGGTTAGTGGCATAACTCGCCAGCGGCCAGCCGCAGCACTGCGTCCGCCCTCGATAGTAAACCGGAGTTGCGCCGATCGCCCGAAACACATTTTCCATCGATTCCGGTTGATGCGGGTCATCGTAAAGCAGCTTATCCTGAGCTCGCAGCAGATAGCATCCGTAAAAAGAGGCGCACTTCAAACCGGAAAGCTTGCGGGTGACTCGCTTCTGCACTTCCTCCAGGCCGTAATCTGCAACGATCGCCCACAGCAGATGTTTTACCTCGGTAGTGCCTTGGTAGGGCGAACAGCCTTGTTTTTCCAGCAAACCGTTGACTTTTTCGAGGTAAGGTTGATCGGTCTTCTGAGATTGCTTGAGGCGATCGTCCACATGACCGATTACCCCTTGACAAGTGCTGCAATGGGTGAGTAAAGGCAGATTCAGTTGCTCGGCTAAAGCAATATTCCGGGCATTGACAGTATCTTCGAGCAACTGCGAATCTTCCTTAAAAGTACCAGAACCGCAGCAGGAAGCTTTTTTGAGTTCCACCAGTTCAATGCCCAAAGCTTGAGTCAGTGCCATTGTAGACAGATAAAGTTCGCGGGCCGCCCCTTGGGCTACGCAACCGGGAAAATAAGCATATTTGAGAGTTTGGGATGGCATAGTCGTTTTTGCTGGGGAGACAAGGTTCGGGACAATGGACAAGAGCGATCGAATTTCTTCTTCATGATTACCGTATTACCGCCTAGCTAGCGGTCAATTGTCAGCTTTTCTCAAGGAATTTGTACCAGTTTCACAAATAAATGCAACTATAGGAAAACTTAAAACCCATATCCACCAAGTCATTTCAATCTAAAATATAAAATTTAAAATCTAAAATCTAAAATGGTTATGAGTAAGTTGGTACTACATTTAAATTCTATATTTCGATGACTTGAGCAAAAATCCTCTCCCCCTCTCTCCCCCCTCTCCCCCCCTCTCCCCCTCTCTCCCCCCTCTCCCCCTCCCTCGTGTCACTTAGAAAAGCGGCCAGCCTTTTTCTTGCAGATCCCCCTTTCGGATAAGATTAGATACGCAGCAACCAATGAGGAGACAATGTTATGAGTCAAGACGACATTTTTGCTAGAGTCAAGAAAATTGTGGCAGATCAACTCGAAGTCGATCCGACCGAAGTCAAGCCCGAAGCCAACTTTGCTAACGATTTAGGAGCAGACTCCTTAGATACAGTAGAGCTGGTCATGGCCTTGGAAGAAGAGTTTGATATTGAAATTCCCGACGAAGCAGCCGAAGCAATTACTACGGTTCAAGCTTCTGTAGATTTCATCAGCAGCAAACTTGCAGCTCCAAAAGCATAAAATACCTGTCTTTTCCCCTAAGAGGAGAGAAGTTAGAAAACTGAAAACTCCTCTTTTGTTCTGCGTTCTGGGTATTTAATTTTTTGAAACTGAAATCATGACAAATTTTGAGCGTAAGCGCGTTGTTATCACGGGTCTCGGCGCGATTACACCGATCGGCAATACATTGTCTGAATATTGGGACGGGTTGCTTGCCGGGAAGAATGGCATCGGTCCGATCACCTTATTCGATGCGTCGCGGCACGACTGCCGGATTGCTGGAGAGGTGAAGGGTTACGACCCGCACGACTATTTAGAGCGCAAGGAAGCAAAGCGGATGGATCGTTTTGCTCAATTTGGGGTATCAGCGAGCAAACAAGCTCTGGCTGATGCAAAGTTTGAGATTAACGACCTGAACGCAGAACAGGTGGGTGTCATTCTTGGCACTGGCATTGGCGGGCTGAAGGTTTTGGAAGACCAGCAAGAGATCTATTTGACTCGCGGCCCCGATCGATGCAGCCCGTTTATGATTCCCATGATGATTGCGAATATGGCAGCAGGCCTGACGGCAATTCAAACGGGCGCTAAGGGGCCGAACTCTTGCACGGTGACGGCTTGTGCTGCGGGGTCAAATGCGGTGGGCGATGCGTTTCGTATGGTTCAGGGCGGTTACGCGCAAGCGATGATTTGCGGTGGTACGGAAGCTGCGGTAACTCCTTTGTGTGTGGCGGGTTTTGCTGCGGCGAGGGCGCTTTCGACTCGCAACGATGACCCAACTCATGCTTGCCGTCCGTTCGATCGCGATCGTGATGGTTTTGTCGTCGGCGAAGGCGCTGGCATTCTGATTTTAGAAGAAATGGAGTACGCTCTGGCGCGCGGCGCGAGAATTTACGCAGAAATCGTCGGCTACGGTTTAACCTGCGATGCGTATCACATGACATCCCCAGTACCGGGGGGCGAGGGTGCGTCGCGGGCGATCGCTTTAGCGCTCAAGGATGCTGGTTTGACACCGGATATGGTGAGTTATATCAACGCTCACGGCACGAGTACGCTTCCCAACGACTCTACTGAAACGAAGGCGATTAAGAAGGTTTTGGGCGAAAGCGCTTACAAAGTAGCAATTAGTTCTACCAAGTCAATGACCGGCCATCTTTTGGGCGGTTCTGGGGGAATTGAAGCGGTGGCGGCGGTAATGGCGATCGCCAACGACAAAATCCCGCCGACAATCAATCTGGAGAATCCCGATCCTGAGTGCGATTTGGACTATGTTCCGCATACAAGTCGCGATCTAAAAGTTGATGTAGCGCTGTCCAATTCCTTTGGGTTTGGCGGCCACAACGTGACGCTGGCCTTCAAAAAGTTTGTTCCGTAACGGCTAATCCGAAAGTCGAGAGTTAAAAGGTGAAAAATTATTTTTTCACCTTTTAATTTTGATGAATAATGTGTCTTTAAGGAAGAAAGAACTCTCTAAAAAAATTTTTCCCCAAACAAAAAGCGCCCCTATTACTAGGAGCGCTTTATGTCAATCTCAGACTAAAACTTAGCCATTGATAG
>NZ_JAUBRI010000074.1:0-32292 GCF_036701795.1 Microcoleus sp. N9_A1 | reverse complement strand
CTAGCTAATTTACGATGATTACATTTACGTCCTAGAACTTAACTATACAGAGGCTTTGAGTGTTTTCGGAGATGTCTTATGACTATCATGGTTTCGTGCAGGGGCCTACAGTTGCATTCTTTTTTTAGACTGATATGGCAACCGCCAAGACTGTTAAAACTTTTTTAATTGCTGAGACCCTTGATTTTATTGCTTGTTCCTTCTACTTCCTTCCTTCTCTCGCGACGATAGCTAAAGCGTTCTGACTTCTCTCGCGACGATAGCTAAAGCGTTCTGACTTCTTCCTTCTTCCGACTTCCATTTCTCTTCTGTGTTAAGAAAACTGATATTGATTTTTCCCCCGTTCCTTAGCACGATACATCGCAGCATCAGCATTTTTGACTAAAATTTCTGACTCTCGACCGTCAGTTGGATACAAACTAATGCCAATACTTGTAGTTACAGAAACTGTATGTTCTTCTAAAATAAAAGGCTGCACGATGGCATCGCAAATTTTTTTAGCTACTTTCGCAGCTTCCTCGCTACCGGGAATTGCCGACAGGATGACTGTGAACTCGTCGCCGCCCAGTCGCGAGATAATATCGCTGCCGCGCAAGCATTTTCTGAGCCTGCTGGCAACTGCTTTTAACAGCAAATCGCCCACATTGTGTCCGAGAGTGTCGTTGACCGACTTAAATCCATCTAAATCTAAAAACAGTAAAGCTACCAATTCTTGATTGCAAAAAGCTCTTTCTATAGATAGATGCAAACATTCGTAAAACATTTTACGGTTGGGCAAACCTGTAAGAGCATCGTGAGAAGCTTGGTGGCTGAGTTCAGCATTTTTTTGCTCTAAAGCGTCTTCCCGGAGTTTGCGCTCGGTAATGTCTCTGATCGCTCCGACTAAAAATAAGTTGCCGGCAGCATCTTTGTGCAGGGTTCTTTTCGTCGCAATCAGATGCGTAATTCCGTGAGCGTCGGTAAAATATTCTTCATTTTCTTGCGGCTGTTGAGTTTGTAATACTAATTCGTCTTGCTGCCAAAATATATCGGCTTCGGCTTGGGGAAATAAGTCGTAATCTGTGCGACGGGTTAAAATTTCCAAAGGATAGCCGATTAACCGACAATATGCCTGATTCAACACAACCCAGCGGTGATTTATATCTTTGACAAAAATCGGGTCTGGAATTGTATCGATTAGCGATTGTAAAAATTCTTTAGAGCGTTTTAGTTCTTCTTGCAAGTGAGCCAGATAACCGACAACTGTTACGCCAGAACCCAAAAGACTGAGGATTGCAGGAATTAACGGCAGCCACCAACCAACTAAAAAAGCTAAGTATAAACTGGCACTCAAACCGAGACAGATACTTGACAAAAACCAAGCCGATCGCCTGATCGATCGCAACTTCCAGCTCACACTCGCTCCCGCCCAAGACCACAGTAAAATCCACAGCAACTCCGCAGCCTCTGGCCAGACATTGATACCCCCGCGCCCGTCAAGGGCAGCACTCAAAATTTGGCTCAAGAAATGAGCCTGAAGCTCGACTCCCGGTATTTGCTGGGGAGGAGCAAACAAACCCGAACTGTAAGCGTTTTGGTAAAAGTCTTTGAGGCTGGCGGCATTTGAGCCGATCAAAACAGCGCGCGATCGCACAAAATCCGCCGGTACTTTGCCAGAAAGCACGTCACTCATCGATACAGTGCGGAAACTGCCGATCGGGCCGCGCAGGTTGGTCAAAATTTGATAGCCGCGGCTGTCCGCTCGCACGTAAGCACCGTCATTCGGCTCAAAAGGTCGAAACACCCCCTTACCTAACTGCAAGTATTTAGGATTGACAGTTGCTGGCTCAGGGGAAATCCCTTCGCCTTCGAGGTAAAGCAAAGCTAGTTTGAGCGCGAAGCTTTCATGAGTTTTGCCGTCTCCCGGCCAAGAGTACAGCAAAGCTCGGCGCACTTTACCGTCAGCATCGATGACAACATTGTTGAAACCGACGCGCGAGAGCTTGTCAAGTACGGGAGGGGGCTGAACTCCAATCCTGGTTTCGTCTGGCATCAACTCAATGCCGATTAAGTTGGGAATAGTTTTAAAAGTTTTGAGCAATTCGGCGTTACCCGGTTGAGTCGGCAAATCTCGGTAAACGTCGAGGCCGATCGCCAGCGGCTTGCCAGCGTGCAATTTTTGCAGCAATTGAGCCAATACAGCATCGGAAATTGGGTAGCCGTATTTTTGCAAGTCAGCTTCTTTGATTTCGACAATGGCGATGCGTGAGTCAATTGGTTCGGCTGGCCGCCCGCGCACAAAGTGGTCGAAAGCAGTCCATTCCAACACCTGCAAAAATCCGAACCAGCGCAGTACAATCACCGTACCGGCAACGGTACTGGCAGTAATCAATACTCTGCGTTCTCGATCGAGCCATTTTTTGATAGTTTCTATCATGCTTTGGGAGTTTTTGCCTCGCCCTTCGAGCATCTAAGCTACTACTACATATAGCTTTTATATCTTCGGGGCGATCGGCTCGATTTTAGATTTTAGATTTTAGATGTTAGATTATCCAATTTTTTGGTTTTTCGGTGCAGGCGATCGAGTTCCAACCCCCGTAAAGTTGATTCATCCTTCTATTTCAGCACCCTGAGTGACACTTCAGTCGTTAAGTGCCACCTGCTGCCTATTGATTCGCAGTTGCCCCTATTATTGGCAAATTTTACATAAACTATACAAGTACCAACTCATTTCTCATGTGATGTTCTTAAAAAAAGCCAGAGAAGCAGAGCCAGATCAACGCCTGAAAAGTGATAAAATTAGAAAATCTATAGCGCCGATTTGTCAAAGGTGGCTGGATTGTTAGGTTTTTATACAAACAAACCCAAAAACAAATTAGAAAGCCACAAACTGTTAAAGTTTTGGAAGAGTTAGGACGTGTTCAACTCTCTAAAAGTTTTTTTATGCGTGAGTTTCTTTATTCAGAAATCTCTCAAATTGAAGGTATACCTAATATTCCAGATTGTCCTGATTTGGCGATCGCGGCAGGAAGGAAACTGTGCGAGCAGGTACTTGAGCCAATTCAAGACGCTCTGGGCAGGATCAGTATTCGTTCGGCCTACCGCTCTTGTGCTGTGAATGCCAAAGGAGCAGAGAATAGCAACCAATATAGCTGCGCTAGCAATGAGTCAAACTATGCAGTACACATCTGGGATGTCAAAGATACTGATGGGTACATGGGAGCAACAGCTTGTATTGTCGTCACTTCATTTATCCCTTACTATGAGCGCACTCAAGATTGGACAGCGTTGGCCTGGTGGATACACGATCACATTTATGCTTGTGCAGGGATGACCTTTTTCCCGAAGTATGCGGCATTCAATATTAGTTGGAGCGAGAACCCCAAGCCTTCAAAGGTGATTGATAGCTACGTGAAGAATCCGCACACTGGTAAGCGTGGATATTTAACAAAGGAGGGAATGGATAATTTTGCAGGTTCCCACGAGCAGTTTTATCGAGAGTTTATTGAGCAGTTGCCAGCCAGCTAACCAGTCGGTAGGTAACGTAATTAACAAGAGGGAAAGCACATCGCAAAACTAACCTAAACTGTTAGCCAAAACTGGTAAAAGGAGCAAAGGGGAGTTCCCAAACGGCTAACAGCAGTGAACTCTCGGATCGTATGTCAAAGTCAGTTTTGAAAGTTGCGCGGGCCAGTGTAACCGGATAACTCAGCGAGTTTATCCACAGTTTGTGTCCCCGAATAAAACTGACCTTGAATTTCCCAAGTAGGGAAACCTTTAATATTTGCAGCAGCAGCTTGGCAAATTTCAGCGCGGGAATTTTGCCCTTTGGGATCGCATTCAAAATAATCAACTATTTTGGCTGCTTCTTTCCCAAACAGCATTTTTTGATCGTGACAGTGGGGACACCAGTAAGCGCCATATTCTTTAGCGCCGATTTGTCGGAGGTGGCGGGCTAAAGCAATTTGTGCGGGCCCGGAGGTTGTGGTGACTGCAGGGGGTAAAATTCCGGGGGTAGAAGAAACAAAAGGAGCGGGTGAGCTGACGCTGTTGTAGAGCGCTAAAGCGCCGATCGAACTTACCATCCCTACCAAGATGCCTGTAAACACCAATTGTCCGATATCTTCCCAGTCGCGCCCGACTAGCACCAGCACAAACAGCGACAGGGAAAATAGGGCGGAACTGATGCAGTAAATGCACAATTCCTGAATTTCAAAAGCCATTAAATACATCAAATAGCTGCTGAATATTAGCATCGCAGCGGTGATGATAAATAGGGCTTGCCAAGTCCAATTTTCCAGTTGAGAGTGCAGTTGTTTGTTGTTGTCGGGATTGACGGCTTTGGGAGCTAATGCCAGGATTGCGATGCTTAGGTAAGCGAGGCAACCTAATAAACTTAAAGGCACTGTGCCAAAGACTGTAGCGTAGGGACTGTTGAGAACTTTGTCGCATCCGCTGGTGGGACAAATTACTGAGTTTGTTGTGAATTTAGCGATCGTCAGATAGGCCGTTTCTACGACGCCGATGGCTGCGATCGCTGCCATCACCGTTCTAGACCAGCGATGAATCCAAGGGGTTGAACGTCGGCGAATCATTTTTTTGATTTGGTAGTTACTAATTGGTAGTTAGTCAGTAGTCAGTAGTCATTAGTCAGTAGTCATTAGTCAGTAGTCATTAGTCATTAGTCATTAGCATTTTGTAGGGGCGGGTTTAGCTAAGGATCTATGATACAAATGACTAAAAAAATGGCAAAACCCGCCCTCTTTCTTTCTCTTTAATCGGTCATCAGTCATCAGTTATTAGCATTTTTTAGGGCGGGTTTAGCTAAGGATCTATGATACAAATGACTCAAATTGTAGACTTTTGTTCAACCTCCAAGATGAATCTTTGGGGTAAAATCTAAAATCTAAAATCTAAAATCTAAAATCGACCGACTTTGCCCGGTTCCGGTGTTAGCCCTCTCGAACCATTAGCGTTTTTGTTTTCTTGTTCGAGTTCTTTTTCGGAAAAGCTGCGACGGGCGGCTTCTACAAATTGACTGACGCGGATGGGATCTATCGGCTGTTCGATGCGGCCGTTTCGCTTCAGCGAACTCGACACGATTACGCCGTCAGCGGCCTGCATGAGGGTGGAAATGTTTTCCCACGATGCACCGCTACCGATGAAAACAGGAGTTTCCCCCGCTGCTGCACTCGCGAGTTCTAAGTCTTCGAGATTGGGAGGGCTGCCGGTTGTCCAGCCGGAAAGAATTACGGCATCGGCTAAGGCGCGCCCGATCGTCTCTTGGACGGCTGTGGTCAAGTTGGGGCTGCCTAGGGGTCGCCCGTGCTTGACTAACACGTCTGCTAATATTTTGACATCGCTGCCCAATTCCCGACGGTAGCGCAGGAGCTGGTGAGCTTGGCCTTCAATTAAGCCTTGGTCTGTAGCCATGATGCCGTTGAGGACGTTGACGCGGATGAATTGAGCTCCCGTGCAGGAGGCGATGGCGATCGCGCTGTGGGCGTCGTTTCGCAGCACGTTAACGCCGATCGGCAGCGTCACGAGATTGGTTAGCCTCTCGACTACCAGAGTCATGGCACTTACCACAGCCGGATCTACGCAGTCTTTGGCAAAAGGAGCGTCGAAAAAGTTCTCGACTATGATACCGTTTGCGCCACCCGAAGCCAGCGCTGTAGCCTCTTGCTCGGCTCTTCCGATAATAGCTTTGAGGTTTCCGCCCCAGCGGGGAGAAGTTGGCAAAGGCTGTAAATGTACGACACCGATTATGGGATTCGGCGTTTTGAATATTTGTTTTAAGTCCACGGATTTTCCTGAAACCACCAAGTTCACTGACGGCTGACGGCGGATTTTGACGGTATATTCTAGAATTCTATATCCACGGGGGCGATTCGGTTGACTTAATCGGGCTGCCAACTTGCTCAAACCCCTAAGCCATAACATTTTAGAGTTTAGATTTTAGATTTTAGATTTTACAAGGACGACCTACTGATTTCACTCAAAGACGGATACTTGCTTCAAGACAGGAGTCCTTGAAAGCAAAAAAGTTTAGATTTTAGGGATATCTCCCAGATTCATCTGTGGAGTCAATGCTTTAATCTTTAATCTAAAATCGACTGACTACAATCGGGGTTGAGAGCTTGACTGCAGTTGCATTCTTTTTTATACCTTGGTGTCGGCAGGGGTTTTTCCTTCTCTATCGAGGTTAAGTGGTGGAAGTTGTTCTCATAATTTTGGCTGTCACCGCAGGATTGGGGGCAGCAATCGAAGTGCTGCTGCGGGTGCTGCTGGGTTTTGGCAATCCCTTGATTTACATTGCCGATGCCGAGTGCGGCTATTTGTTGGCGCCCAACCAAAGGGTGCGTCGCTTGGGCAACCGGATTGAGATTAACGAGTATTCGATGCGTAGCCCAGCGATCGCCCCGATCGCCCCTACAGAAACTCTGCGCGTCTTGCTGTTGGGAGATTCTGTCGCCAACGGCGGTTGGTGGACACATCAGACAGATACGATCTCGGAAATTATGGCTCGGAATTTGAGACTGCAAGTACAGAATCTGGCGATCGATTCACAATTAGGTTCACAAGTCAACTATTCAAATTTTGAAGTTCTCAACGCCTCAGCCAATTCTTGGGGACCGAGGAATCAACTTGCTTACGCCAAGCGGTTCGGTGTTTTTGGGGCAAAGGCTTTGGTTTTGCTGCTCAATACGGACGATTTGTTTGCATCGGCTCCTTGTGCTCTGGTTGTGGGGCGCGATAGATCTTACCCGGATCACAAACCCCGATCGGCTACCCTAGAGTTATTGAGCCGCTACCTGCTACCTGCAGTGCCGACTCCCCAATTGGCAGCACCCGGAGCCACAAGCGGCGATGTAGTAGGCTGCAACTTAGAAGCTATTCGCCACATCCAGAAAATAGCTGTATCCGCCAACGTCGAGTTTTTGCTAGCCGTCACGCCTAAGCGGGGTGAACTCGGCGGCCCGGGCCCTCGCGACTGGGAAGTCAAAGCTAGAGCGCGTCTCGCCGAACTCGTAGAAACAGAGAAAATTACTTACATAGATTTTCTTCCCATTTTCAATTGTGCGGCAGAATTTCCAACTTTGTATCGAGACAGCATTCACCTGAGTCCTCAAGGCAATCAGCTAGTTAGCAAAACCATCAGTCGTCAAATAGTCGCTCTTTGTTGGCATAAATCGTGACTTCACCTAAAGACGGATACTTGCCCACGACTTCTGTTGTCGAAAGCAAAAAAGTTGAAACCTTAGTTCAAGCCCCCAGATTCATCTGCGGAGTCAATCTAAGATCTAAAATCGTTCGACTGAGCGCAACTCGACGCTCGCACTCGCCGAACTTCTCACGCCGAATTGTCCAATCTCAAATCGACTGACATCGAATCCGGTTGCATGGGAACAGTTACCCTCTTTAACGAACAACAAACCCAAACTGTAAAAGCACCCGGAAACGACACGATTTGTCTCGATTTAGCTAACTTGCAAAGTAGACTCTAGCTCTTTCGGATACCAAGCTTGACCGTCGAGAGCCATTTGCTCGATCACACTCGCAAGCCGCAGAGCCTTGAGAGCTTGTTCTCCTCCCACAGAAGGCTGATTTCCACCCCGCACGCAATTAATAAAATGCTCCAATTCTGCGTGGAGCGGTTCAATATTGCTGGTGTAAACTTTCTCGATCAACCCATCTTGACGGTAAAGCACCTGACCGTAATCCGTCACGTAATTGGCGGTTGTTTGTCGGTGAATCAAGATTTCGTTGTTGAGAAAATCTGCCTCTGTCAGAGAATTCTTGCAGTGAGCCACGATTGAACGGAGTTTGCGGTGCGTCACCTTACTGGCAGTCAGGGTGGCGACAATGCCGTTAGCAAAGTTCAACGTCGCTGTCACGTAGTCTAAATAACCTGAATCTGAGGCCCTGCTGCCGCTGGCGGTCAGCTTGACCACTTGGGAATCTGCCAATTCCAAAAGCAAGTCGATGTCGTGGATCATTAAATCCAAAACTACCGATACGTCGTTAGCCCGCTGGGAATAGGGACTCATCCGGTGAGCTTCCAATGCCAGTAACTCTTCAGTTTTCAGCACTTTGCCGAGTTCCTGAAAAGCTGGATTGAAGCGCTCGATGTGACCCACTTGTAAAATCCGGTGGGCTTCAGCAGCCGCGTTGACCAAAGATTCGGCTTCGGCAATACTAGCCGCGATCGGCTTTTCAATTAAAACGTGAACCCCTGCTTGGAGACAAGACATCCCCACAGGGTGGTGCAGGCGAGTTGGAACGGCGACGCAAACTGCATCTACGTGGGCGAGCAAATCCCGGTAGTCTTCAAAGAAGCGAACCCGGTATTTGCTTGCTACATCAATTCCCCGCTCTACATTTATGTCTGCAACACCCACGAGTTCGATATCTTTTAGCAAGCTCAGAACTCGCGTGTGATGCTGGCCCATATTGCCAACCCCAACGACCCCAATGCGAAGGGGCTCGGGTTGACTTCGCTGACCGAAAACGTTTGCGTATCCCAATGACATCCTATCTAGCACTCCTGGATTCTCCTCCACCACCACAGGAATCAAGCCCCTTGGCTTCCCTCAGCTACTCACAGCCATCCAGATAGTACCACAGTCAAACTATTTGTGAAGAATTTCTAAGTTCAGTTGCGATTATCGCATCAGGCAATTAAGCAGACGCTACTTATGCACGAGAGCTCAATATTGCGGCATTTTTATATAAAATTACGTATTGACAAATATCATTATACATGATACACGCAGGCGATCGCGCTTGCCTCTACTTCGTTATTGACAGCGCGCTGCCATCGTTGCTGTACGTCGGAGAAACGGGGCGAACTCCCAAGCAGCGGTGGGCGAACCACGATTGTTACCAAAAAAATGGGTCTAAAGCCCCGTTCTTCTAGGAAGGCTTTCTTAAACTGTGGTATAATTGCGACTTTTAATAGGTCGTGCTGGCAGTGGATGGGACAGCCTTTTGGTAGGTGAAACTGCTGGAGTTTGGTATTTTAAAGTTAGAAACCATATATAGCAATCCTAAATCATTATCCTTACTGCGAACATAAATCTGATTTCCCCAAAATCCATCTGTAGGGACTAAGGCCAAGCCGTGTCCCTACAGAAAATCATTTAGGATTGCTATAGGAAGAATCAGCCATCTCCGAATCAAACATGGATCGATTTGAATTTCAGCTAGCAATGCTGCAAAAAGGAGCAGAGGAACTAGAGAAAAAAATAGCTAACTTCAGTACAATTTTGCAGCAGATAAAAACTACGGCAATTACCATTTGGGTAGCGCTTATCGGTTGGGCATTTGCCAGCAAAATAAATGCGTTAGTTCCGCTGGGATACGTGATAATTTTTGGTTTTTGGTTTTTAGAAGCTACCTACTGGAAGGTGCACTTTTATTACATACAAAGAATCCATGCAGTTACCCAATTCTTGAATAATGAAAGCGCCTTAGATGAAAGTTTTAATACCCGTTCGATACCGGAAGGTCTCGTTTACCCGCTCGGTTTGTTAAAAACACTTAAAATGCCTTCTTTATGGAGAGTTCTCTGCGCTCCATCAATCTATATTTTTTATACTTTTTTGTTTGTTGTTAATTCGATCGTTTGGTTTATAACTCTTAAAACACCTCTATAACTGGGCAAGATTAGAGCTTGCGATTGGTTTTAGGCTTTTTCAGCAAGCGCTCATTATCCACGATACCGAAGTTTATTACAAGCTAGGGATACCGAAGCCGAACCAGTTCCCGAACCTCTCACCGCAAGGGGGACTGCTTTAGCATTGGCTGGTTCACGCTGGTTGAAACACAAGAAAAAAATCGCTGTTTGACCTGCTAGTTCACTTTTCATAAAATATGCGAGTTGCAAAATTTTGCTCTCGATTCGGAGACAGAGCGCGGGCTTTCAGAATTGCGGCTACTAAAAACGCATAGGACAAAACTCCCACTAAGGCTAGCAAGAGTACGCTGACTGCTCCCGACGCATTCCACAATGCGTGAAGTGCGGAAGCACTGAAATAACCTACGCCCAAAATTTGCCAGCGCTTCCTGGGTTTGAGGGCGCTCAAACCGATAAAATATCCCAAATAACCGCTGTAGGCCATGTGTCCGGCGGCGGAGCCTAAAATTCGCGGAATTAGCAACTGCAATCCTACTAATTGTCCGGCTTCTGGGCCTGCTTGCAGGGTGATATTTTGGATGATATTGGGAACGTACTGGCCGAGAGTTTCTAGTAGTGTAAAGCCGACTGCTGAGGCACTTCCTAACAAAATTCCGTCTAAAGGTTCCCAAACACCGATTCGATCGCGCCACGGATTTTTCAGCCAATTTCCCAGCAGCATCGCTCCTAAAACGGGCAGGGCTTTCAGCAATTCTTCCATCAGACCCGCCCCGAAAAACATTCTGGTCAAAAAAGGCAAAAAACTGATTGCTTCGCCTTCGGCTGGCAGGCGACCGGGCAAAATTTCTCTAAATACTAATATAAATCCAATTAATAAGGGGCTGATCACAATCAGGACTGTAGCTAAAGCCGAACCAAGCAATACCCACCAAGGCTTGTGTTTGCCACACAGTTGATAGATAAAGTAGTAAGCCGCACCGGCGAGGTAAGCTGACAGCAGGAAGTTGAATGCTGCGGAATTTCCAACGGCGACAAACATCGACACGACAACAATAACTGTGGCAATACCTGGATATAAGTAAGCTTTTTGGCTTAATTGTTTGCCCGTCGAGGCGATCGGGAATAATTGAGTTAAAGTGAGAGCGTCTTTTTCGTTACCAGCAAAATTGCCCGTTTGTGGTGCTCTTAATCCGGGTTGATTTTGGTAAGGGGTTACGGGAGATTCAAATATAAATTCAGGGCCGTCAAGGCCGAGACTGATGCGATCGCCTGTTTCTAAAGTTTGGCAGCCAGAGAGCTTTTTTCCGTTGATATAAGTTCCGTTAGCGCTGTTGAGGTCGCAAATTTCCCATCTCGTAAAAGTACCCTGAGTTAGGGGACGGATCATGGCGTGGCGACGGGAAACCATGCCGTGGGCGATCGACTCTAGGGCTATTTGACAATTGCGATCGCGTCCGATGACCAATTCCCCATCTTCAGAAAGTTGGTACTTGGATGCTGGCGTTCCCACAGCGTCTTTGGCTGGCACTTGTCGCAGAAATCCGATTTCATTAGTCATGAGTTATGAGTCATTAGTCATTAGTCATTAGTCATGAGCTCGCGAGCTGTTAGCTGATGTTATTTTTGAGCAGTCTTTATTCCACAGTTATTGGTTGTTAGCTGCTGACTAATTACTAATTACTAATTACTAATTACTAATTACTAATTACTAATTACTAATTACTAATTACTAATCACTAATGACTAATAACTCTGCTTATAGATTTGCCCTGGCATCCTGAACGGCTGCATAGAAAAATATGCCAGTTAGCGGTACGCTCAGGGCGAGGATGATGCCCGTGACTAAATTGCCAAGTTGAGCTTCTCCCGATGACAGCTCAAAGATGGAGCCGACTGCGGCGATCGCGGCGATACACGAAAGAGCTAACAATAAACCACTTTTAGGAGTTCCTGCCATCATACTGACTTTACTGCCTTTGGCGAAAATTTGTGCTTGACTAATTCTTCATTCAGTGCCAGCTTGTTTTCTACTCTGTCTACAAACAGCACTCCGTTGAGGTGATCCATTTCGTGCTGGATTGCCCTCGAAAGTAACTCTGTTGCTATCAGGGTTTGCGGGCGCCCGTATTCGTCGCGGTAGGATACTTCAATGACTTCTGGGCGTTTGACTTCTAAATAAACTCCCGGAATGCTCAAACACCCTTCTTGCAAGATACAGATATCGCTGCTGCTACTTTTGATGGTGGGATTGATCAAAACGATTGGGGGTGTGGCGGGGTTTTCCGGGTCACAGTCGAGGACGATTACTTGTTTGTGGACTCCGACTTGGGGGGCGGCCAAACCGATACCATCTGCACTGTACATGGTTTGCAGCATTTCTCGGACTAGCTGCCTAATTTCTGCATCGACGCTTTTGACGCGCTTTGCTGGCTGCCGCAGGACGCGATCGCCTAATGTGTGTATTGTTAGGGGCGGTTTTTCTAACTTTTTCTTTTCAATCAAGACCTGAGCCGTCATAGAACCTCGCGGGATGTTTGGAAACCCCCAACGAAAGCTGTTGGGGAATGAAATTGGAACCAATACTATTATTTTCAATATTAATCTAATTTTAAGTAGCCATGACTGGAAACACACCAAACCAACGGCCGGTTATTTCTCTGAGGCTTTCGCCTGTTGTAGTGGCGGTAGAGCTTTTGGGTGCGATCGCGATTTTGCTGGCGATTTTGCTCATCGTCAAGTTTTGGGCAGTTTTGCCCGATCGAATTCCGATTCATTTCGGCTTAGGGGGGCTGGCTGATGCTTGGGGCGACAAGGTGACGATTTGGATCATGCCGGCGGTTGCTGCCATTATTTTTGCGGTTTTAACTGCGGTATCGCGCTATCCCCATACTTTTAATTATCCGGTACGGATTACTTCTGAGAACGCTCGCCGGCAATATCTATTGGGGCGAGGCCTTTTGGTTTGGCTGAAGGCGGAGATTTGCTGGCTGTTGGCGTTCGTGGTGCGGCAGCAAATTCTTGTCGCTTTGGGTAATGCTCAAAGGTTTAGTATCGAGTTACTTTTAGGGTTAGTTGTTTTGATATTTTCGACGGTTGGCGTGTATTTGCTCAAGGCTTATTCTGCTCGCTAGATGTAGAACCAAAAACTTACATATACCCAAAAATCAAGCTTTTTGGTTAGATATTATCACCGTCGTTAATAATATCTAACCTCTCAAAAATCAAGAAAATTACTTGGTAATGAGGAATAAATTCCTAAAACTTTTATGAGGAGTTTAGTCCTGACTACAAACATTTTTGATAGCGGGTAATTGACTGGAGATGAGAGGAATCACAGGCGAGAGGTTTGTGCTACGGTAAACGCCGCTCGACTAACCCATCAGATATGTTTGCTGATTGTTCATCGGCAATACTCGCAAGCGTCGATTTTTCAAATCAGGTTCTAAACCTAGTTCTTCCATTGGAATCACGCCCAGCAAAACAGCAGAAACACCTTCGGGTAACTCTAAACAATCAAATCTCCCTTCTCTCCCCTCTACAATAATTTGAGCGCCTGCAAAAACTCGACATTTTTTGATACCAGCCGATGTTTCTACATCTCTTTCTCCTACTTGTTTTAAACCGAGTTGGCTAATAATGGGAGCTGGCAAGGAAAGCAGAGTTGCTCCGGTATCGACAACAACGTTATCGAGGGTAACAGAGCGAACTTCCTCAGCAGCAATGAATCCCCGTTCCGCCATAACTAGATCGATGCGATTCGTGACGGCGATTGTTGTAACAACTTGACCCCTTTGTTTTTCTTGCAGATTCGGGAGTACCAGGGCCATAGTATGTTACCTGTTTGAGTGTAATTAGTGGAGATTTATATTGTAATATTATCTAGAATCCTGCTTGGTTAGTTAAAATCGTTTTATTGACCAGCCACAGTTAGAATTTGCCTCAACGCATGACACCAGAACCAAACTCTTCTCAACCCAATCGCCCTGAATCTAACGTGACTGTAGAAAGTCAGAACGGTGCGAGCCCTACTGTGCCACCAGAATCAGGGACAATCGTCGCTACTGCTGAACCGGAAAAACCGGTGCAGCCGCCTCCAACTCGCAAGGTTTTATTGCCGCCGCACCAGGAACAAACGACTCCTGAGAAATCGGGGTCAGTGCTGACACTGGGGTTGATCGCAGCGATGATTTTTGGGCTCGCCAATGACAACATTTGGCTGGGCTTAATTGGCGCCGTGGGTGCGATCGGCATATCGCTGCGGCTGATGTGGCCGAGTTGGGGCAAAATCTGGGCGCAGGTAATTCCGCCGACTTGGCGCACGCTGATCGTCGCCTGCTTCGGGCTTTTAGCTGGGATTGTTGGCTTGCTGATGCTCAGCGGTACTAATACTGAACCGGGAAGCCGCAACATCCAAATCAACTGGGAGGCAATCGGGGCTCTCGGCGAGTTGATCGGCGCTTTGGGCCAAATTTTGATCGCAATTTTGGGCGTTTACGTGGCTTGGCGGCAGTATGTGATCTCGAAAGATTTGACGATTCAGCAAAACAGAATTACGCAGCAGCAAACAATTGATGCTTATTTTCAAGGGGTTTCGGACTTAGCCCTTGACGAACAAGGGTTTTTGGAAGACTGGCCGCAGGAAAGGGCGATCGCAGAAGGCCGCACGGCTGCGATTATGAGCAGTGTAGATGCTGAAGGTAAAGCTAAAATTCTGCGGTTTTTGTCGCAGTCTAGATTGGTTACTCCTCTGAAGCGCGATCGGCTTTTAGGCCGCCCCATCCTTGACGGCGACGGCGGCTACGCTGAAGACAGAGATCACGGTATCCGCGTTATCGATCTCAATGTCATGTTAGCGGGTGCTGACCTGGCTGGCACCGATTTGCGGTGGACGGATTTGAGCGAAGCCAACCTCGTCCGCGCTAATCTCAGCAAGTGCGATTTAGTGAAAGCCAACCTCTCGCGCGCTGTCTTGTACGACGCCAATCTCGCTCGCGCCGACATGAGAGGCGCCGCGTTATTCTACGGATCGGCAGAAACTGCATCCCCCCGCAGCCGTACCGAATTTCCCAACTATCAAACGGGTGAACATACCGGCGCTGTGGTTGAACGTGCTGATTTCACCGCTGTCAAGCGGCTGTCGGAGGAGCAGCGCTATTACTGCTGCACTTGGTGCGGCTCGAAGTCGAGAGAGACTATTCCCGGCGGCTGCGAAGGCATTCCCAATAAACTCGGACGTTAAAATTACCAGTACCGCTTTACTTGCGTATATATTTGGCGAACACTCGGCAGCGGACTATACTTTAATTTTAAATCTACAGTCTGGCGCTGTTTTAGCCATGACAAATACTGATTTAGAGCTAGAAGTAATTCCGCTTGCAAGCTGTTAGTAAAGTTGCGATGACTTTGGGCGGTGGCTATTTGTTGTGGTATTTGCAAAAAAGGCTGAGTATCACAGTCGTCTGTTTCGGTTTTTGCTCTTTAGCGCAACTGATAAACTCCGGTGCTCTGCAATCGCTTCACCGATACGCTTACGGCATTGCGTCGCTCTCGATCGGACTTGGTTTAGTGTTGAGTAGTCAGCCTGGTTGGGAATATGCTGTTATGACATTATTTGCTAAATTCCTGCTGTACATGGCTGTTAAATTTGCTGCGTGGGTGTAGGTAGCTTAAGATACTTCTCCATATCTTTTGCCCAAACTTAATTTACTCTATTTCCCAAGCCGACTGAAAAAAGTCTCTTTCACACAGCATAGCGTAGCGATAGGTTGCTTCTACTTCCGGCCCTGCTTCTGCGTAGCGATCGACCAAACTTTCTAGCCGTTTGGCTAAAATCTCAAAATCCGGGCTGCTATAGGTGGAAATCCATTCGCTAAAGGCGTGTTCCGGTATATTAGGTTTAGCTAACTGCTGCCCCAAAAAAGCATACAACCGCAAGCAAGGAGTCATCGCGGCTACTGTCAAACCGACACCGCTTCCCCAGGCTGTCGCTAATAAAAAATCTGTGTAGCGGCGGGTAGCGATTCCCGGTTTTGCTTCTTGCAAGTTTACCCCCCATTTGCCTGCATATCCTTGATGCAAGCGAAGTTCTTCTAAAACACCGCTACCGAGATTGTGGAGAATTTCAAACCCCTCCCAGTCGGGTGCTTTTGCCGCAGCGATACTGTAAGCGCGAGCGAATGCTCCCAGAAAAAATGCGTCTTGTGCAACGTAATATGCAAAACTATTTTGGGGGAGGCTGCCGTCAGCAAGGCCTCTGACAAAAAGATGTTGCAGACAAGCTTCACTTAAGTCTTGATTTGCTTGCCACAGATAATTGGAATTTGTCATGCAATTTTGAATCGATGGGTTATGATTGTAATTTTTATAATCTGACTAAACATCTATGATAACAGATATTTTCGTTTGGCGTGCGTCAGTCTTATGGTGTCTTTTGTTTTTCGTATTTAAGAAAATAGATAAGTTTTGGTAAGCTGCTATTTTGTCTGCTGCTGTTGTCTGGCTGCTTCACGAGATTACGTGCCGACCTCTCTCGTGAAGCAGCCAGGGTGTTTGGGGAAAAAACAACTTTTGATTGAACGGTTGAAAAGCCGATTTTTAAACAGAAACTGCAATGAACGATACACCTAAGTATTCCTTGGTAATTCCCATCTATAACGAAGAAGAAAATCTCGCTGAATTGTATCGGCGAATTAGTGCCGTGATGGATCGAATGGACGGCCCAGTAGAATTAATTTTAATCAATGATGGTAGTCGCGATCGCTCTCTCGAACTTTTGCGAAAATTGCACGAACAAGACTCGCGAATTAGTTATCTCAGTTTTGCCCGCAATTTCGGTCATCAAATAGCTGTAACTGCTGGTTTAAACTTTTCTACTGGTCAAGTTGTATTCATCATGGACGGCGATTTACAAGACCCGCCAGAGCTAATTATAGATATGGTAGAACAGTGGCGGCAGGGCTATCAAGTTGTTTACGCTCAGCGCACTCAACGCCGTCAAGAAGGTTGGTTGAAGCGGTTGCCTGCTTATATGTATTATCGCATTTTGCGGAATCTTGCTGATGTTGATATTCCTATAGATACGGGGGATTTTTGTTTGATGGATAGGTGCGTGGTGGACGTACTCAATGCAATGCCTGAACGGAACCGCTACATTCGGGGACTGCGCGCTTGGATTGGTTTTAAACAAACGGCAGTTAAGTTTGAACGAGATCCGCGTTTTGCTGGCGATGTTAAGTATACGTTCAGTAAATCTTTTGCTTTGGCGATGAACGGTTTAGTGTCTTTTTCAAAAGTTCCTCTGCAACTGTCGATTTATTTGGGTTTATTTTCGGCTTTCGTGTCTGTTTTGATGGCTTTTTTGGTTTTGTATTGGCGTCTTTTCTCTGCGGGCTCGGCATTAACTGGTTTGACAATTGTGATTATGGCGGTTTTCTTTTTGGGTGCGGTGCAGTTGGTCAGTATTGGGATTTTGGGCCAGTATGTGGGGCGGATTTACGAGGAGGTGAAGGGCAGACCGCTTTATACGCTGGCTGAAGTGGCTGGTTTTGGCGATCGACATCGACGATCGTAAAAAAATTATCAAGTAATAATCAAAAACGCCAACTTCGGCCATAAATTTATGTCAATGGGCTTTAACTCAGACAAAAGTAGCAGCTTGACTAAATAGAAACTACCGAATTAAACGTAAAACAAGCTCGCGCTTTAGATTCCCGACTTCTTTAAGAAGTCGGGAATCTGGGTATTATATTTTTTTAGGTGGACTTACTTACCTACTTATTGAAGTTTCCAGGCAATCAGACCAACCAGCCCAATCAGACCTAATGCTCTACGAAAGTAATTAACGCCTTGAAATAATTCTTCCCAAGCCCAAGTAAACAAGGCGCCAAAAGCTACTAGATCCAACACTAGATAAATTTGACCTGTGGTAAAAAGGAGCTTCAATAAACTAGATACAATCCCGACAATTAGCGGTAGATTTGGTGGCTGAGCTATAACAATTTTGCCTTCGCTGTCCCGGAATACTCGATCGAACAACGTATCTTGTCTGATTTCCATGAGTTTATGCTGTCAATGTGATAAAAGGTAGGAATTGTCTGATAGGCAACCACAAACTAGGCAACCACAAACACGATCAGCTTGATGTTTTTTGGTTTATATTGTGATCATAAAATTCAAATATTTAAATTTCATCTATCGCTAGAAACAGTTGTGATGAGAATGCGATCTATAATTGGACAGACTAGCGATCTCATGTCCGGTTTGTAGTTAGGTTTGTAGTAAGGACGAAGAGTCCTTTCTTAGAGATTTGGAGGTTGGTCACTCCCCTCACAAATCGGGTGCCTGCTGAATTGATGCTTTTTTCCCTATTGCTACACAGAGAACAACTAAACAAGCGCTGCCTAGGGCGATCGGCTCTACAGTTTCACCAAGCAAGATTGCCGATGCTAGGATGGTCAAAAATGGTTGCAATAGCTGAAGTTGCCCTACTCTGGCAACTCCGCCAATAGCCATCCCTTGATACCAGGCAAAAAATGCTACAAATTGACTAATAATACTCACATAGGCAAAACCCAACCATGCCGTCGGTGCAGCTATTAATCCATGTTGTATGACTACAAATATTGTAGGTAAAATCTCGAAGGGAGCGATAAGTATTAATGCCCAACTGATAACTTGCCATCCGCCTAAAGTTTTAGCTAATTGCCCACCTTCGGCGTAACCAAAAGCAGCAGCAATGACTGATGCAAATAAAGCTAAGTCTGCGGGTTGGAGTTGCCCTGCACCAGTAATAATTCCAAAACAAACAACGGTTAGACTCCCAGCGATACTAGCAATCCAAAAATTAGAAGATGGGCGATCGCCCGATCGCAAAACTCCCCCTACTGCTGTTGCTAAGGGCAACAATCCTAATACCACAGCACCGTGGGCTGCGGGTACTTGCTGCATTGCCCAAGCGGATAGTAGCGGAAATCCCAAAACAACTCCCAATCCGACAACTAATAAACTCCGAAGTTGCTGTTTTGTGGGAATGGGTTGATGCGTTATCTGCAGAGTAAAGGCTGCTAGTATAGCTGCTACTAATCCGCGTCCTAAACCTACAATAATAGGGTCTAAATCCTGTACTGCGGCTCTGGTTCCTGGAAGTGTCAAGCTGAAGCCAACTACGCCTATGAAACCGTAAATTAGCCCGATTGTTTCTGGCTCAAATTGATGATATTTCCAGTGTAATTTCATTTTTTACCTGTGAAGTAGACTTATTAGACTTCTTGCACTCATTCCCAAACTATCTTGAAATTATCTGCGTCGATCTGCCTTGTATCTGCGATTGACTCTCTAAGAGACTGAAGAGTTATGAGTTGTCGATAGCCACATTTTGGCAAGTTTCGCTCGATCGCCTCGCAGCATCCGCCACCTTCAAAGCGTACAAGCTACTTGTATTCTTGACGTACAAGGGCGTACCGTTTAGCAAACAGTCTAACACCACCTCGGTATCTTTGGCAAACAAACCGCGTCGCGTTCCTACTTTGAGGTTGCGCCGATTTTCTCCCTGAATTAATTGACCGGATTCTGGAGTAAAAACCAGCGTTCCGGCTTCTCCGTAGATGGTAAAAATGTTTTCAGACTGCCAAAAAGTCTCTCCTTTTCCATAAACAGCTTCAGCGACAACGCCATTGGCAAAGCGCAACTGTGCATTGCACAAACAAGCTTTGTAGACATCCGGCTGACTGTCCCCAAATTGAGCTTGACAGTTAACGTTTGCCACTTCTCCGAACAAATCAGTAAATCGGTGCAGTCGCGAAATTGCACCAACTAACGGAAACCCAAAGAGGGAATGTTGATAAGTCCACCGCTGTGGCGCTGGATGTTGAGGAGTAATAGTAATGTAGCGGGCGTAAAAAACTTTACCGATTAATGGCAAAGATTCTTTGATTGAGGAGTGCAAACCGCCTAACAGTTCGATGTGTTCGATGTGGAGGAGTTTTTGCTTTTGGGTGGCAAGTTCGATCGCCCTTTCTGCTTCAGATACGTCTAAAGATAGAGGATATTCCACCACAACGTGCTTGTCATTTTCTAGGGCTGCCAGGACGATCGCCCCGTGATCCCGGTTCACCGTACAGACAATCACCAAATCTAAATCGTCTCTTTCTACCAGCTTGCGCCAAGAAACCTGAGCTTCGGCGCCGAAAGTTTGACAAAATGCTGCGGTTGTCTCCTGGTTGTGGCCCGCAACTGCTACCAAGTTCGATCGCCCATCAGCTACCAGCGTCTCAGCCCTCAACTTAGCGGCAAAACCAGTACCCACAATCCCGACGCGAATTGGAGAATTAACCGAAAAACCAAAGCGAGTATCAATATTAGTCATGGGATTTGAGATTTAAGATTTTAGATAGTTACAGACTTGCGCTGCAGGGCTTTAGGGTTCTGTCGCCCCGATTTTCAGCTGTGGTTGTGGTGCGATTTATTCGATCGAGCCTTCAACACCCCAGTCTTGATGCGATCTAACTATACATTTCACCGCCGGCAGGGACTTGCCTTGCAGCAAGTCTGGCTGAAACTAGATCGACACACCGCATACCAACAACCCGGTTTTTGTGCTGTAGGGCTCAAAACAGGATTTTTCCTAGAAACCGGATTATTTAGCACAAGTCTTGCGGCAACAGTATCACAAGGCTGAACCCAAGATAGGTATAAGTAATCAAGATGAAATTAGAAAAAGTTATAACTAATCCCATTCAAATGTTTTGTAAATAAGTGTGTCAACCTCCCTTCTATCCCCTACTATCATAGAGGGAACGAACCTAAGACCTAACCTCAAAGCTAATAGAGCCTTGAAGGTTGCATTAGGAAAAATTATCAATCTTGTTGAATTTTTGAGAGGATTTAGTGCATGGCAACTTACAAAGTTACCCTCATCAGCGAAGCCGAAGGAATTAACCAGACCATTGACGTTGATGACGATACTTACATTCTTGATGCTGCGGAAGAAGCAGGACTCGACCTCCCCTACTCTTGCCGCGCTGGAGCTTGCTCCACCTGCGCCGGCAAAATCACAGCAGGCGAAGTTGACCAATCCGACCAATCTTTCTTGGACGACGACCAAATCGAGGCCGGATTTGTCCTCACCTGTGTCGCCTATCCCAAGTCTAACTGTACGATCGAAACTCACCAAGAAGAATCGCTCTACTAAGAAAGGATTCACAGGCGCGATGCGCTAAGTAACCCGGTTTCTTGTTTTCGGAATTAAGCTGAAATAGCTCAATTACGTTAAGAAACCGGGTTTTTGTGTTAAAGACGGCGGTTGAAACCGCGTCTACACAGACAAAACCCGGATGGTGCGCGGGTTGAAGAAAAGACGGCGGTTGAAATCGCCGATTCTACGCCGACTTCGATCGACTATTCGCGCCAAAATGTAATTGCATCGCTGAGAGGCAGAACTTGAGCGCCGGGAAAATAAAAGCCCAGAATTCGAGATCCATTCCATCCCAAATTAGCTAAATTGTAAGAACCAGTCTGACTCATTCCCACTCCGTGCCCGAAACCGCCTCCGACAAAAGCATAACCGTTGAGAGTTTTGTCTGGATTGTAAATGGGTTCTAGGTAAAAAAGCGTGCTAATGGGCGGGTAAAAAGCATTGCGAATCTCGTCTTTGTCGATATCGATAGGGCCCAAGTCAGTTTGAACCTTCATTTTCAAAACTCGACCAGCAGGCGACCTTTCCACCACTTCCACCTGAGTGACCGTTTTAAAATTAGCCAGCGGGTGCTGTTTCTTCTGAAGATACTGTTTGAGAAATCCACCAATCGCCGTCAAAGAAGCGGGTTCGCGCCACCGAAACGTGTCTTCTTTTTCTTCATTAAACCCTTTTTCCAAACTGATAAAGCGGCGGAAATTGTTTTCGTCAGACAAACTCTGCTTCGACAAATCCCAAATATTATTAGGCGAATCGACGATCGATCGCAAATATGGACGTTCCGGGCCCTGCCACACATCGCCAAAAGTCGCTGTCACACCGCCGCTAGACGCTGAATACAGCGCGTCAACCAACTGATTTTCGTAAGTTAGCACCAAACCGCTCGTTTGGGCGATCGCCTTATCACTTTGCGGGTAAACCTCAGTCAAACCCTTATAAACTTGACAGTTAACATCAGCGCACAACTCATAATTATCCACCGCAAACCGGCGCAAATTTCTCAAGGCGTAGGTTCTCGCCAAAATAGTTTGAGCGACAATCGCAGCGTAAGGCGCAAAAGCCCCAATTTCGTGAGGAACAACACCCCGCAAATAAGTTTCGGTCAGCACTTTATTCACCAAAGTATAAGTGCCGTAAGAATTTTTTTGCAGGTGCAAACTGCCGCCATAACGGTGAGTTTCTTGAATTGCTTTTTCTGGTTCAGTAGCTGTCGCCTCTTGGGTGGTTTGTTCCAATACCTCAATCACATTTTTCCCCGCCGTCACATCCAACTCATTGCGGTTGAAACGAAAGCCGTTTAAAACCCAAAATGCCTGGGGTATTTGTTTTAAAACTTTGGAATCCAAAAAAGCTGTTGTGTTCCCTTGAGCTTGCAAACTTTGCAACAGCCAGCGCCGCACCAAAGGAGAGTTGTAAGTATCTCTTTTCGCCCAAACTTGCCAGCGAAAAGGTTGAGCAATTTCTACATCAATTCCTTTAGCCCGCCACTGATTGGCGCTATCTTCCGCACTCTCGAAACTGCGGTGAGAACTTAGTACCACTCGTTCTTCTACTAAGGGCGATTCCAGCGGTTTTGGGGCTATTTCTAACTTCACGCTAGCAGCCGTTTTGGTTTCTATGCCTTGAGGAGTTTTGTAACGCAAAGTTAAGCTGTCGCCCGGTAATGCTTTCAGCGTCAGTTTGTCGGTTGCTTTGGTGCCAAACCGCTGCACCACGCCGATTTTGATGGGTCTATTTTGGGGAGTTTGGGCGTATCCCGCAGCGCTGAAAATGGGCAACAGGCACAATGCGGTGAAAACAGTGCTTGAAATGCAGCTAAACCATTTGTAATTGGGAGTTGGAGGTGCTTGAGCGAACACGGTTATCTGTCTCGCGATAGTTGAAATTGGGGGATTTTTGATTGTACGTTAGCACATTTGGCCGCTGCTATAGGGGAATTGCGGAAGATAAGGTGGTTTATTTGCCAGAATTCTGTTAAGCAGCTAGGCGCAAATAAACTTTAGATCGAGTAATTTTGATCCATTACCCACCGCACAATCTGATTGCGGGTAATTCAACGAAAGCGAGTTTACTTACTTACTTGGTGTTTCCAATATTGGTAGGCGGCATAGGCCAAGGTGACAGCGCCGGTGACGATCGCAGATTCATCGACCTCAAATTGCGGGTGATGGAGGGGATAGTTCGGTTTGTCAGTCAGTCCCACTCCTAAGCGAAACATGGTTCCCGGTGCGTGTTCTAAGTACATCGAAAAATCTTCCGCGCCGAGGGATGGTTCTGGTAAAATTTGGACGCGCGATCGACCTAAAGCTTCTAAAGCCGCAGTTTCGACTAATTGTGTAAGTTTTGGGTCGTTTTGAACTCCGGGGACGCCACGCTTGTAAGTGAGTTCGTACTTAGCGCCGTAAGTCGCGCAAACGCTGGAGACAATTTGTTCGATCCAAGCCGGCAGTTTTTCGTGGGTTTCGGGATGCAGCGATCGCACGGTTCCCAATAATTTTACGCGATCGGCAATCACGTTCGGCGCTCGTCCGCCGTTAATTTGCCCGATCGTCAAAACCAGCGGCCTCAAAGGATTTTGCGTGCGGCTAATTGCCTGCTGCAAAGTGGTAATTATCTGAGAAGCAATCCAAATTGCGTCGATCGCCTCGTGAGGACGCGCACCGTGGCCGGATTCGCCCATTACAATCACTTCTAGGTCATCCGCCGCCGCCGTCAGGGCCCCGTGGCGGATACCGATGCAACCGCCGGGAATCGTCGGAAAAACGTGCACTCCGAGGATGCCGTCAACATCTTGCATCGCCCCATCTTTAATCATCCATTGAGCACCTTGGGCAATCTCTTCCGCCGGCTGAAACAAGAAGCGGACGTGACCGGGCAATTTTTCCTCTAGCTGAGACAATATCATGGCTGCGCCCAAACCGACGGTGGTGTGGATGTCGTGGCCGCAGGCGTGCATGACTCCCTCGTTGCGGGAGGCAAATTCTAAGTTTGTGCGTTCCTGAATCGGCAAAGCGTCCATATCTGTGCGAATTGCCAGCCACCGGGACTCGCTGCTGTTGCCTTTGAGTTCGCCGAGCACTCCTGTTTTGCCGATTCCTTCGATCGCGCGGACTCCGCTGGATGCGAGAACTCCGGCTACATAGGCTGCGGTTTGATATTCTTGGCCGCTGAGTTCGGGGTGTGAGTGGATGTGGCGGCGAATTTCGATCAAGCGGGGTGCGAGGGTGGCGGCTAGTTCTTGGATGCGGGCAAGAAGCATAGATTATCTTGGGGAGTGCGGTACAAGCTGTAGTCAACTAGGTTAACGCATATGTTTGGGGGTGAACAGGGTTATTAGGGACTAAAGTGCGATTCCCTACGGGATAGCTGCGCTTCACGGGCTTTTGGATAGCAATCCTATTTTGTTTGTGAATAAGATTTTTTTGTAACCGCAGAGGGCGCAGAGGACGCAGAGAAAATAGAGAAAATAGAGTTAGGCAGAAACGGTTAATAAAAGTCTATATTCTAGGTTTAACTGCTGATTTCAGTCGGCAATCTTTGGTTGTGATATCATCAAATAGTATATTTTTGCAATTATTTTTTATGATAACTTTTGGATGGTGGAATGTGATTATTATAATTACAGTCGCTTGGTTCCTAAAATGTAATTGGAGATTAGAAACCGAAAAAACAACATGGCAAGATTCTTTGTTTTTAAAACATCCTTCGCTCCCAAGGTTAACTCGGTTTTTTAGTCAACCTATCGTTAACTTTATTTTGCAAGCAGTTATTGTATTAGTTGTCACCCGATTTCTCAGTTATACCGGTTGGTTGGTTTACAATCTAACTAATCGGCCCGATCCGCCTTACTGGGATTTTAAGTGGTTTTATGTAGCGAGTAGATTAGCCCATCAGCATTTGAGTCCCTTTAATGTGGAGGTGTTTAACCTCGGTTTCTGTAGCATCACAAAAGTGTGTGGGTTTATTCCATCTTTTGTTTATCCACCTAATATCATTCCTCCGCTGTGGTTTTTGGGCTATTTCCCGATGAAGACTGCATTCACAATCTGGATTTGGCTGCACCTTATTGCCACAGGTTTTGTTTTATGGGGAGCAAATATCTTGTTGGTGTCGCACTCACCAGCTTTTAGGATTATTTGTAGTCTATCAGTTGCATTCCTCTACGGTTTTGTCTTCGATCTTCAAGTTGGCAATGTGGCAACTTTTATTGCCGTTCTGCTGTTGTGGATGTTTATTTATGGTAGAAAAAATCAGGATGTAATTGCAGGTTTTTTATTAGGGCTTGCCCTTTTTAAACCAACTTTAGTTATATTGTTTCTTCCTTATTTTTTAATCAAAAGACGGTTTCAGCTAGTTTTTATATCTACAGTCACGGTAACTTTTTTGGCAGTTATAGGTCTAGCTGTAACGGGCAATTCTTTAACAGGATTTATACAGGATGCGACTCGTGGATTTCCACTCTGGCTCAACGATCCATCGAATAATCCTTATATTTCTATGAGTCGCCTTGATTTAAGGGTTATGGGGCCGAGATTTTTCCCCGATAGTCCTTTCGTGGCGAAGCTATTTTCTGACTTGATTATTCTGGTGCTAGTTGGTTTAGTGAGTTGGTATTTTTACCGAAAACAATCTCGCAATGCTTGGTCAAAAAAACTTGAGTTATCTGAAATGGTGCTAATTTCTAGTTTGAGTATTGCTATCAACTATTCACAGCCAACCAGTTCGGTGATGTTAGCACCGGCGGTGGTTTTTTTGCTGAATGATTTATGTTTTCAGATTAAAAATTGTGTCTTTTCTCGGCAAAGAATGTCGGTTTGGTTGTTGGGGGTTGGTTGTCTGTTGGTGCAAACAGCAGTGATTCATGCTGGGTTGTTGGTGTTTCTGGGAAAGCGCTGGAATTGGAAGGGTGGGGAATTGCCTTATTTGTTGAAAGTAACTATTTTTTCACTGCCGAGTTATGCAGTTTTAGGTCTTACGTTGAGTATTTTAGTTTTAGGAATGACATCTCTTGGTCAAAAACAGGTTGCTGAATTTGACCAACCGAGCTGAAGCACGAAGCAAACATCCATCTGGCGAAGAGTAAGTAGTAGGTAGTGTATTCACTATGTCATTTTTAGCGATCGGGATTGTCCTCCTCATACGCCATTAAATCCCCAGGCTGACAGTTCAGTGCTCTGCACAAAGCGCTGAGAGTGGCTTCGTCAATTCTGGTGAGTCGGCGGCGGGTTTTGATTTTAGACACAGAAGTGGGGTGCATCCCAATTAAAGCAGCCAATTCTTTATTGCTGATATTGCGATCGGCCATCACAACTGCCAATTTCCAACGGATCACTGCTGATGCTCAACTGCTAGCGATAACTTTGCAAGCAGATGTTACCATTCTGCAACCTTAACTATCCCTTAAATTGTCGGTGCAAGCATTTATTTTGTCGTAACGATTGACAAGCGGCAGCGATTGAACTAGACTCAGGATGTACAAACGAAAAAGCGATCGCCCCCTGGCCTGGAAAACTGGAGGGCGATCGCAATTTCACTATTCGTGTAATTCAAACTCTATGATATCACAGCCAAAATCAGTTCCCGAACTGCTCCGGGAAGAAATTCCCGACGTACCCGCTGGCAAACAACCGATTCGTTTGCTGATTTGCGGGGTTCCCAAAGCGGTAGAAAGCATTGTAAATCTGCTGCACGTTTTAGGTTTTGCACAAGTTGGAGAGTGGAGCCCGCCTCTACCTTCGCCTCTAGCGGGTGAGGTGATTCGGATTTTAACTCGTTACTGGAAAGAGTAATCATTTAAATACCAAAGAAACCGGGTTTTTAGCAGTTTCTGCCAGGTGTGACGAGTATTCTCGAAAAAACCCGGTTTCTGGCATCCCATAATTTGAGATAAAATATGGACAAGGCCTAAACATGACAAGCAATTTATCAAAATCAAATATTATGCGAGTTGTCATTCAACCTCCCTCCCTGATTGAAACCGGAGTTAAAGTCGAAACAGTCAATAATCGTCCTCTGTTCAAGTTTACCGATCGACTTCAACTCCATCTACAAACCCTTCTGGAAAAAAATAAAGTCAACGATCTAACGGCTGAAGAACAAGACGAACTCAACGCCATCAACGAACTCGATCGGCTTTTTACTTACCTAAACTCCCTCCTCCTCAAACTATATTCAACTCACAGCTAGAAGCTCATTAAGCTTATTTTTTAACTCTGGGGATGCCATTAATGGATTATAGACTTCCCCCTCGTATGGTTGCCAAACATAACTAGGACTAAATGGTCGAAAAACAGGTGACATTTCTAGCCCATGAGTAAGTTCGTTTGCTAAAACCAATCCCGGAATAGATAAAATGGATAAATCCTCCATAAGTTCACTATAGGTTCTGAATTCATCAACTTCAACCCCAACCAAAGCATAGCGAAACCCAGCAGCAAACCGTAGAGTCTGATAAAATAAAATACCTAACTCTGTCATCAGATAAGCACTTTCAGGGCTATCTATTCCCACTTCACTAATATTATTGGGATAAACCCGACACCACCAGTTTCGATCCATATCTTGAAAAGTATCTGTTCGACATAGACATTGGCGATTATTTGACAGCATCCATTCTCTGCCCTCAAAGTGTTGAGCAAATTTATTGACATTGCTTTCATCAGAGCCACATTCTGCCGACAAACTGAATATCCATGCCATTGTTATAGACTCCTATAATATATAAAGTTAATCAACTCTTTCCCAATCATTTTGGGTGTTTGCCAATGCTGCCTCATACCTTTCCAAAGACATTGTAGCTCTTGGCAAAATGCTAACGTGGGTCGGGCTATCTTGGACAGCTTGCAAATCTCCCATAATGTTTCTGTCATCAATTTGCCATAGGGGGTCTTTTCCAGTTCCACCAAATTTTGAAGGTCTGCGAAAAGCTGGTAAACTTTCAATTGAAAGGGAAACAGACATTCCCTTTGTATTCCTGACGGCAACAACAACAAGCTCTCCTCGAAACACACGTTCTGAATCTGCTAACAAATAGCCTTGCTCATTTAGATAACCTGTCGGCATTTGCTCAATATCTATGTCAATACCAGGTCTAATCCCTAATAATCTAGCACTACGACCTATTTTGGGCTTACCATTTTGCTCCGCCATGCCACGATAGTAAAATTTTGCCATCAGCTCATATAGCAGCAGTTTGATATAACGATATTATACCAAATCCACCTTAAATACCCCGTTTACCTCTTAGTCTGCGGAGGCAGACTTCGTTTTTGTAGACGCGGTTTCAACCGCCGAATCATAAAGCGGTAAATAACTTTTAACAATAATACTGACGCACGGTGGTTAGAAACCGGGTTTTTACGAGAATACTTGGTTGTGACGCACAGATTCGGAAAAAAACCCGGTTTCTTTAGTCGGAGTGCATAAATCCTGAACAACCTCCGCATCCGCCGAATAACAAAAAAGTTTGATTCCCTTCTATTGAGATGGAGGTTTAGAGCCTTTCTTCCTATTACTGTCCCTGTGAGTAATTTGAAGGTTCTCTATAGAATCTACTCCCCCAATGCTTAATGGTATATTATGATCTACCTCAATATCATCTCCTATAAATAGAGGAGATCCTGAGATAGCACAGCGATTATCTTGTTCTTTAAGTTTTTCAAGCTTTTCGGCTTCAGAAAGTTTAGTTTGTCTTGGCTTTATTGCATACTTTCCGTAAAAATTTTGAGCTTTTGACCGAAATAAGTCTTTTGTGAAATTTTCTGAATTCTTCCTCAAATCATAAAAGATATTTTGCAAGTCTTGTTTTATTTTTAACCTATTAAACTTAACCATTTCAAGATTAAGTGGATTGACAAGATACCACAGAATGTAAAAGTCTTGTTTTGTACGCCTACATGAACGAACTTGTCTTTGCGCTTTGAATAGCAAATTCAATTCATCACCAAAAAACTTATCTAATGCTTCTTTGCCTCCTTCAACATCTCTATCCAGCAAAATAAGCTTCACTTTTTTTACAAAGCTTTCTACATTCTTGATACCTTTGAGAAAGTTAGTCTTTACCTCTTCATCTTCAAAAGCATTTTGAAGTAGCCTAGTAATTTCGTGTGATGGAACTCTTAAATTAATGCCATCATTTCTATTATAAATAGACCAACTCTTATCAGCATCCTTTCTCTTCAGGTGCTGATATTCAAGGTACGCTAAGGATGTATAAAGCTCTTCATTTTCCATCCTGTCTCTATCATTACTGCTCTTCACAAGTTTGATATAAAACCACTCTCTATGCTTATCAAGATTTTTTCTGATACTTTCAATAATATCTCTATCTACCCAAGAATTCCACATCTCGAAAGAATTCTCTCTAATCGGATATGGCTTGTTATTGAGCCTAACAAAAAGATCAACTGGGTTAAACTCTGGATTAAGATTTTCTTGAATTTCGACTACCAAGAGTCCAAAATCTAAAATTTTATCTTGTAAAGAAGCATCAAAATCCTTAAGATCGTTGTAGGTTTTATTGTTTAAATGCTTCAGTATTTTTAATCCTTTTAAAGGAAAGCCAGAGTTTTTGCTTGTACATTGATTACCGTTCTCATCCATGTAGCTTTTACCTATAAAACCTAAAATTGTTAGTAGACGTTGTTGTCCATCTATCACTTCAGAAACATCATCTTTACGCTTATAAATAAAGATTGGAGGAAGGCTGATGCCTAAAAGAATACTTTCAATAATTGAAGATGCTTTAGATATGTTAATTACTTCCGATCTCTGGTAAGAAGGACGAACGAGAAACATATCACGATCCATCACTGTCGCAATATCATCTATTGAATTTAGCGATGGTTCTGGTTTTGTTACTCTTAGAGAGGCTAACTCACCGAGTATTGTAACCGTATCATCATTTTTACTCTTCCTAATCAAGTTTAATTCATCTCTTGTCTTCTTGTTACCCTCTAAATAGACACGAAAATTTACACTAAATTCCTGCTCAAATAACTTCGCCGTAAACGAGAAACGTTCTTGAACATTACTATAGTAGTGAGAATCAATAAACTTATGATTGTTATTTGAAATTGCCTGACCTAATCGTTCAATCAGATCGTTATTATTCACCTCAGATAAATCAATTTGTTCAGCATCTAATACTTGAATTGCCCATAACAAACATTCAAAAGCTGGTCGTTTTAAAATTAGATTTTTCTCTGTAAATATCTGCTTCATTCGATGAACCAGACGAATTTTTTGTACAAATTTATTACATAAATCATCTATATTATCTACTTCATTTGTCATGTGTTCATACAATTTATCTAACGTTTCAGTTCTGTTGTTTCCCCATGAGTAATACCTAATAGGAAACTTGTATAGAACTAAATACCTACGAATAAACTGTAGTATTCTTCCGCGATCGGAAACTCTTTCACTCTCCTTCGGCAAGAAAAGGTCAGTAATCATGTTACAGAATTCAGAGTCTTGTTTTACCAAATTCTTGAATTTCCGAAACACTGAATCTGCATCATAGAGAGCATTATCTATTTCTGGTTTCTTTAAAGGGGTTATACCAGAATTATATCTGCCAAATATTTCCTTCTTAACCTTGTCTTCAAGGGCTAAATCAAGTCTAGGTTCACTAACTATTTTAAATTCTATGATTCTAATTTTTGCGGTCAAAAACAAATTGATTATACTTTTTGTTTCAGAACTAGCTTGTAAAGACTCATAAGTTGCTTTGGCAATCTGCTTTAGTGCTTCCAAACCATTCCTTGTTAAGGAAAATTCATTTTCTTTAAACCTTTTGATCGTCTCAAATCTTTGCCTTCCATCAATTACTTCAGTACCAGAGCCGTTGTCAAAAAATATAAGAGGAGGGATCTCAGTACCCAACAATATACTTTCAATAAAGTAAGTCGCTTTATGATCGTCCCATACATAATTTCTCTGGTAATACGGCTTGTAATCGATTTTATTTAAACTGCGTAAACTAAAAAGTGATTCTATAGATCTTGAATAGGTTCCAATCTTCAAGTGCGATGTAAAAATTTTTTCAAAGTCTTCTTGTGTTAAAAAGCCACTCATTCTCAAGTTCTCGCTTACATTTTGTACAATGGGTAGATTCTTTAACTATAGCATAGCAACACCCCAAACTCTCAACCTCGCCCAACTCCCCCAACTCCTGCAAACCCAACTCACCGAAACCAATCTCCACCAAAACCTCCAAATCTTTTGCATCGACACCAGCAAATTCATCGACACAGATAACCCCGCCCTCGAAATCTACGAACAATTCCTCAACCAAAACTGTCCCCAACGCCCCAACGGCGAACCCGAAACCCTCCCCCAACTCAAATCCTACTGGAATAAACTCCGCCGCGACAGCGACAAACACCCCATCCTCATCTTCTACCAAGACCCCACATCCCCCGCCGCCCAAGGTTTGAGCCCTACTTTCCTCGATGCCCTTACCCGCTTTGACGGTACAATCTGTCTCATCACCGACACGCCTCACCCACCCCTGCAAACCTTCTCGCCCCATGACCCCGATTTACTTCAAACTGTCGTAAACTGGCTCAAAAGAGTTCATTTAGAGTCCTGAGTTATAACAGTTTCAGAAAAGCCCCTTTTTACAGCGCAAAAGTTTAAACCATTAGGAGTAGAACTCGATTGAACTTTGAGATTTTAGGAGAAATTCGTGACATTGAAACCATTGCCATTGGTAACTCAATTCGAGAACTGAAACGACTACAAAAAGCTTACGGTTCTGGACGCTGGCGCAAGCTGAAAGGACTCACCACCATTCAACTTGAAGATGGGACAATATGCGAGGCCGAAATTCACTGGTACGAAGCGCATGGAATCGGCAAAAAAGAGATTAAGCTCAAATATATTTTGGAGTAAAAGTTATGGAATTTGTGGTTTGCATCAATAACCAAGACTATTCAGCTTCCTTGGAAGTCCGCAAAATTTATCAGGTTTTGCCAGATACTCAGGCCAACGCCCATCAAATGATTCGCGTCATTGATGAATCGGGAGAAGATTACTTATACCCAAGTCGTTATTTTATGCCAATTGAACTCTCTGAACCCGTCCAACAAGCTCTTGTTGCTTCACACTAACCAAAGAAACCGGGTTTTTCGCAGTTTCTGGGAGGTGTGGCGAAGTATTCTCGAAAAAACCCGGTTTCTTGCCACCCGCGAACTGAAGTTGGCTAAATTTCCCCTGTTTTGTGATATGATTAAGACCTTAAAAAAAATAGCACAAAAAAAAGTTATGTCTGAAATTACTCTAGACGAAACCAAGCTGAAAGAATTGCTCAAGGCAGCTATTTTTGAGTTATTAAAAGAACAAAAAGAAGTATTTTCTGAAATCTTAACAGAATCCTTAGAAGATATAGGGATGGAAACTGCTAGGGAGCATCCCATTAAGGAAGTAAGTATTTATACTTAGTTTAGAAACAGGTAAAATGTTAAAAAATCACACCTCA
>NZ_JAUBRI010000073.1:29148-32360 GCF_036701795.1 Microcoleus sp. N9_A1 | reverse complement strand
TCAATAGCCTTCATAGCCTTGATTTAACCTCTCGACAATTAATCCACCCTGCTTCTTAAGGGGGGTTAGGGGGGATCAGACCTAATAGTTAAACAGTTAAATCACCTTGTAAGGTGCGTCAGACATCGATCGTTTCGATTTCAACAGGTTTTTACGATCTGACGCACCCTACGCATTTCCTAAGCAACTCCATAGCCAGTATACGGACGCTTGTAAGGTGGATGCAGCCCTAAAACAATGTCCTCTTTGGGTACTCCCATCTCGACTAATTCTTGTCCTAAATCGGCTTCTGTCATGTTGCGTTGAATCCAGATTTTACCATCCTTGATATCTAAGTGGATGAAACAGTTATAAATCCGCTTGTATCCCTCCCAACCAACATCTAAAATTTGGTAATGGTCTTGTTCTGTATCGAACACAAGCTGACATTCAACATCCAACTCGGAATTATTATCAAGATTGGCATGAGAGGTTAAGAGTTGGCGGATAAATTTGCGGTACAGGTCTATTCTGTCCATTCGATGATTACCTCCTGAATGGGTTTGTCGAAAATTCGGCGGGTGACTACCGCGCATCGCCAATTAAAATAAACGGCGACCAATAAAAGGGATGGGGAGTCCGCTCAATTTGACTCAACTTAGCTTGCCGCAAGGCTTCATTTTTACTCATCCCCTTATTGATATTTTGATAAAATTCAACCATCAAATCTTTAGTAGCGGAATCATCAACACTCCACAAACTCGCCATCACCGCTTGTGCGCCTGCACGCTCAAATACATAGGCAACTCCCGATATTTCTTCACCGTTAGAATTCGCTTGCATAGCAGTTTGACACGCGCTTAAGGTGAGGAGTCTGGTGTTTTGCAATCCTAATAACGCGGCATCGCGAATATTGAATTGGCTGTCAGCAAATAGCAGTGTATTTTCCTCCATGCCTAATTTTTGACAGCCTCCCCGTTGGAAACAGCCGTGAGTTGCTAGGTGTAAAAAGGGAAAGCGGGGTGCTTGAGTTTTGAATTGGTCGAGGGTGGCGGCATTGCCGATATAGGCGGAACTTCCGGGGAATGATTGAGCGATATTTCTCACTTCTTCTTCGGAACCAGCTAAATTTTGCGGTTCGCGGGGGTTGGGATTTCCTAATGCTAAGACTCCGCCTTGTAAAGTAGAATTGGGAATTGACCTTGTGGAAATGCGGGTGAGATAGTTGATGGGATATTTCTGGATGAGGAATTTGCGATTTTGCCTGTCATAAAGGGTTTCAAAGGGGATGTAACGCAATTTTCCTGTGGCGATGATGCTCAATTGTTTGGGAGATAATGCCTGTATTTGGTCTTCTATCGGGCGAATTAGCATGTCGTATAGTTTGCCGCCAGTTTCTCTGTAATCTGAAATGAGATAGTTTGATATTTCTTCGCGGTGTTCGGTGAGGAGTTTGTCGAATTCTGCGGGGTCGATGGCAATTTTTTTAACACTTAGACTGTCTTTTGTCAAGACAAATAGGGCGACGGTGTTGGGGACGTTTTTGACATTTGTCAGCAAGACGGGTTGAATGACAACGGTATCTGGTGCGATACTTGCCTTGAGTTGGGCGATGTCTTTGGGTGTGGTTTCAAAGAGTTCGGCGACTTCCGGGAATTCGAGGCGGATTTCTTCTGCTGTGCGGTAGACTTGTGCTTCTAAGTCCCGCATTTGTCGGGAGAGATTTTCTGAGAATTTGTCTTCGAGTTGGCGGCGGAGGAATTGAAGTTGTTGATTTTTTTGATTCCACTCATCAATGGCTTTTTGTACTTGGGGGTTGGCGACTTTGGCGTCAATTAAGCGGGTGTAGTCGGCGAGATCGGCTGTGGTGGCGATGTTGACCCATTGAAAAGCGCGATCGGCTTGGTTTTGGTCGATGAGGAGGGAGGTGAGGGCGATCGCTGGGCCGCTTTCAGCTTCTAGAAATTTTTTCCTATTTTCCCGCTGTAAACCACTCCGCATTTCTAAGGTAATTTTGACGGATTGCTCCCTATATTCGATCGCTTGAGTCGGTTGCTTCGCATTTTGGTACACTGCACCAATATTACTCAAAGTAGTAGCTTCCACCGCGCGATCGCCCACTTCCCGGCTAATTGGTAAAGCTTGGTTATAGTATTTCAAAGCTTCTTGCGCTTGGGAAATGCTGTTGTACACTCCACCAATATTATTCAAAATACGAGCTTCCCCCGCGCGATCGCCCACTGACCGCAGAATCGGTAAAGCTTGGTTAAAGTATTTCGATGCCTCTTGTGGTTGTCCAATTCTGAGGTACACTAAACCAATATTATTCAAAGTAGCAGATTCCCCCCCGCGATCGCCCACTTCCCGACTAATAGGTAAAGCTTGGTTATAGTATTTCAATGCTTCTTGCGGTTGGGAGATGGTATTGTAAACTTCACCTATATTATTCAAAGTAATAGCTTCCCCTCTGCGATCGCCCACTTCCCGACTAATAGGTAAAGCTTGGTTATAGTATTTCAAAGCTTTTTGCGGTTGGGAGATGCTGTTGTACACTTCACCAATATTAGTCAAAATAACAGCAACGCCTGCACGATCGCCCACTTCTCGCAGAATCGGTAAAGCTTGGTTATAGTATTTCAAAGCTTTTTGCGGTTGGGAGATGCTATGGTACACTCTACCAATATTACTCAAAGTAGTAGCTTCCCCCGCGTGTTCTTTTACTTCGTGTATAAGAGGTAAAGCTTGGTGATAGTATTTCAATGCTTCTTGGGGTTGGGAGATGCTGTTGTACACTGCACCAATATTATTCAAAGTAGCAGCTTCCCCAGAACTATCGCCTACTTCTCGCAGAATCAGTAAAGCTTGGTGATAGTATTTCAATGCTTCTTGGGGTTGGGAAATGCTGTTGTACACTGCACCAATATTATTCAAAATACGAGCTTCCCCAGAGCGATTTTTTACTTCTCGCATAATTGGTAAAGCTTGGTTATAGTATTTCAATGCTTCTTGCGGTTGGGAAATGCTGTAGTACACTCTACCAATATTATTCAAAGTAGTAGCTTCCCCCGCCCGATCGCCCACTGACCGCCTAATTGGTAAAGCTTGGTTATAGTATTTCAATGCTTCTTGCGGTTGGGAGATGCTGTCGTAGACTGCACCAATATTATTCAAAGTAGTAGCTTCCCCCGCCCGATCGCCCACTGACCGCCTAATTGGTAAAGCTTGGTTATAGT
>NZ_JAUBRI010000073.1:0-29048 GCF_036701795.1 Microcoleus sp. N9_A1 | reverse complement strand
CCGATCGCCCACTGACCGCCTAATTGGTAAAGCTTGGTTATAGTATTTCAATGCTTCTTGCGGTTGGGAGATGCTGTTGTAGGCTAAACCAATATTATTCAAAGTAGCAGCTTCCCCAGAACGATCGCCCACTTCTCGCCAAATTGGTAAAGCTTGGTTAAAGTATTTCAATGCTGATTGCGGTTGGGAGATACTGTCGTAGTTAACACCAATAGAATTGAGCGCAATAGCTTCACCTTTTCTCGCTTTAAATTGTCGCGCAATGGCTAGAATCTGCTGCCATGTTTCTATTGCTTGTCGCGGTTTTCCTTGCTGTTGTTGCTGTATTGCTTTGTCTATGAGTTGCTCTAATTTTTCAGCCTCTGCATTTTGACTTTGCGCCCAACTCGGTTGCAACATCATCGGCACAGTCAGAGGAGTCAGACACACACCCAAAACCAAAACACTGCTAATAAATCGTTTCATTATTTTTATAATTCACCAAATTGGATTAATAGAATAGGTATCAAACGCAGAATCTTTACTTAATATAGGTATCCCTTACACCATTGCTTGTGCAATGATAAGGCGATATTTACACATACCAGTTTTCTATTGTTAAGCCTAGAAAATCTGCAAAGTCTGAAACATTGTTCGTCACAAGTATCAGATCGTTTACTTTAGCGATCGCCGCAATTTGACCGTCTGCAAATGATGGAGTTTTTCCAATACTGGAGAGACGCGCTCTTTCTGTCGCGTGCCAGATGGCAGCATTAGTATCATAAGGCAGCAGAGGAATTTGAACTCGAACTGTCTCATAGAGATAACTTTCTAGAATTCGACGTTTCCTTGATTCAGGAAGTCGCTTACACCCAAATAAAAGTTCGTGAAATACAACTGTTGCCGTCGCAACTTCTTCTTTATGTCGCTCTAACATTTTGACCACATTTGCATTCGGAATTGGTCGAGTTGGTTCCGAAAGTACGTTAGTATCTAATAAAAATCGCAAAGTCACAAAATAACCTCGCGCCCTGGTGATGAATCTCTGAGTCCCTCAAAAACTTCTGCCTCAATTCCTGCTTCTTCTAGATTGTTTTCTTGACGAAACTTTTGGATGGCTTCCCAAAAATTTTGAGGTTGCTCAATCTGGCGTTGTTTCTCAATTTTAGCAATAATTTCAGTTAACTCAGCAGATACTTTAGTCAATTCTTTAGCTTTTTCCAGCAAGCTATTGACTAACGGTGATGGCAATAACTCCAGCGGTTCATCAAAGTCATCAGAAGTTGTAATTAGTCCTCGATCGCTCCCAAACAGCGGGGAACGGCCCTGTGTTTTATGAGATTGCACTGATAATTGTCTATTAATTGCACGCTCACTTTCTAGGAATTCTCCAATTTTTCGCCATTCCTCTCTGTCTTCATCTGACAAACCTGCCAAAAACTCTTTCATCTTTGCCAGCTTCTTCTCAGAGTTTAGCGAAACTTCCCCGACTTCAAGCAGAACTTCTGAACCGTCAGGAATGTTCGGATTTTCTGAAATTTCGATAATATTACCCCGTTTTATCCCTTTGATTTGCATGGTTATATGTCCCTTTTAACGAACTTTTACCTATTGTAGCATTAGGAGCTTCATTGAAATAGACAGGGCTTATGCACTTCGACTAAAGAAACCGGGTTTTTTACCGAATCTGCGGACTGCAACGAAATATTTTCGTAAAAAAACCCGGTTTCTGACCTCCCGACGGACTCAAGAGGGAGTCGCTGCAATTGTCATCGTCTTTTTCTGCACATCAAATTGCATTTCATCCACGACAAATTGCCGTTTATTTTTCCCATCTCCAACCATAACTGACCTGAGACTGTCCAACTTGTCAAGAGAAAGAACAGACTCTAGCTTCACCTCCGCTTGACCTTGATTCGGATCTAGCAAACGAAAAGCGTTCATGGGAATACCCCGCCAAGTCTCTGGACGGCCTTTCGCTGGAGTGCCATCGCCCCGAAGAATTGGCCCCCCATTACTGTAATAAACCACCGCAGTTTTGGAAAACACAATTTTATCAATTTGACTCAAGGGGATTGATACCTTGTCCCGTCCTCGCTGAATCGATATTTTTTGCGTTTTCTCGTCAATCTCTACAACTCTACCGCTTTGTGGTGTGCCCTTTTTCATAGAAATTTTTGCATCCGTCGGCAACGCTACGGGTATCGGCCCACTAGCGTTAGCCTCTGCTTGTACCGATCGCAAATTCTGTTTCTGAACTTCCTGACTGGCAGCATTAACTTGTGCCGCCATACCCGCTATAACTGTAAAAAGTGCTACAACTAGAAATGAAAGTGTTTGGCGTTTCATCGTCCCCTAGACCCCCTTCAAGGATAGGCGTTAATCCCCTAATGTCTTGAAATTGTACTACACATCCCTTGAAGGTAATTCCGTGAGCACTACTCCCCAACCTACTCCCGAACCGAATATTTTAGGCAACTTTGCCAGTGTTGTTGGCTTACTCGGTGCCGCTTTGTTTTTCACGGGGTGGATTTATCGCTGGTCTTATTTTTACTGCTTTCAGCTAAATGTAATTACCCTCGATTTACCAGTAGAATCGTTTTTCCTAGTACCGCTTCAGGTATTTTTAGGCGATGGCTGGACAATACTCAGAAGTGCGATCGCCCTTCTGCTCGCAGCCATTGCAATTTATCACAGTTTGTGGCTGCTTAATAGTATAAGTAAGAAAATTGCTGCTACACTTAATTCGACAATTGCAAGGTGTGTTTCCTATGCTATCACAAGAAGATTATGGCGAATTACCCGCATTCTGGACTCTTGGCAACAATTCAATGTCAATAGATATAACTCGATCAAATTATTGCGATCGCTCGTTGACGAAATTATTATTGTCGGTTGGGTATTGCTAGTTTTATTCTGGTCAGCTTACCACCAAGGTATTGCTGATGCCCGACGCGACGCGGGCGAAACTTCGACTTTACCTGTAGTTACTTTAGTCGCCAAGGAAGATAATATTGCTTTAGGCAGAAAGCTCAATAATGTCTTTGATGACCAACTTACTCTAGAAAAGTATAAATTCATTGGCGATAAAGGTTTATTTGACGACTGGCTAGGCAAGGCAGACACGGATACTTCTAACCCCAAAGAACCTAGAGTTTGGCGGTTGCTTTTGGAAAGAGGAAACTGGATTTATCTGTTTCCGGCTTTAACAAAAGAACAGCAAACAAACCCTAAAGCTCGCCCGCCAGTGATTGCCATTCAACAAAGTCAATCCGGCGATCAATTGTTAATTGTAAGTCCCGCACCTTCTCAACCTTCTAAATAAATTTGGGGCTGGTTGATTGGATGCCAAAATAGTCGAGATCCCCCCTAACCCCCCTTAAGAAGGGGGGGAAAAGAGCATTCAAAGTCAACCCCTACTCCCCTTCTTAAGGGGGATTTAGGGGGATCAAAACTCAACAACAAGTGAGAGATACAAAGTCAACCCCTACTCCCCTTCTTAAGGGGGATTTAGGGGGATCTGGATTTAGTGAACCTACGGGATTTGTGTTTATTGATTAAGCCCGATCGCACACAACTTCAAACACACCCCCTGGAATAAACCGACACAAAGCCCTCCGCCGATCGTCCGCATCTTGGCGGTTGACAAAACGCGCAATTGTATAGTGCTCAGCATTCGGTAAAATGCGGACGATCGCCCAAGAAGTGCGATCGCCCCCCTTTAACTTTTCAGGTGTTTTCCCTCGCGAATTTGAGTGGAGTTCGATCGCGGGGCGATCGGCGATCGTCGGAGAATTTGCTTTTCTGAGAGTGTTGAGGTAGCGGGCGATCGTACTTCCTTTGAGATTCGCCCCGACGCGCAGAATCAGAAACACCGCAAAGCTTTCGATCTCTGGCCCAGTCATGCGCGCGCGATCGGCCTCAAAATCCTCATCAGAGTAGCTGCGGATACCTGACAGCAGTTGCGTGATGCCAAAATCATTCAAAGCTTGTTGATAGCCGCGGTTATATTCGCTGCCGTCGCTCACAGGCTTTACCATAGTAATAGTCTCCTTTTATGTGGATTGTCTCTTTGTATTTGGGGAACCATCAGCCAGCGCGGGCCCTGCAAAAGTTCAGCGCTGGCTTTTGACTATCTAAGATTATACCACTTAAACGTTACATATATGTGTCGATAATGACGTGAACTCGACAAAACAGCCCAGATACAGCACAATGACGATCGCCCTAGACAAGAAAATACTGAGCCTCTGATGACCAAACGCTTAACCACTTATTTGGCTGATGGAATCCATGACATCCTTGAAGAGTGGGCAAGTCAAGAACGCCGTTCAGTCAGCAGCTTGTCAGCATTCATTTTGGAGCAAGCAGCCAGAGAACGTCAAAAGGAAATGAAACAACAGCCCCAGCCATCGGATGACAAGCAGGAGAAGAGTTGAGTGCAGTTGGGGCGTGCAATAGCAGCATAGTGCTGTGCAAAAGCAGCATTATGCTGCATATTCGACAAAATTGTCTAAAATACTCGACAACGGCGATCGGCTTAAATAAGAAACAATTAACCTCTAATGGCTAAACGCATATCAACCTCGATAGGAGAAGGAATCCATGACCTACTTCAAGAGTGGGCCAATGAGGAACGCCGTTCAATCAGCGGCTTGTCAGCATTCATTTTGGAACAAGCGGTGAGAGAACGCCAAAAACAAGTGCAAAAACAGTCCCCACCATCCGATGAGAAACAAGATAAAAGTTGAGTGGAGTTTATGCGATCGCTCTTTTACTCCCTTCCCGGTAGAAGATTATCTACTTGTTGCTTCTTCTTCCTGATTCTTCCTTCGTGTCCTAGCGCTAAGGCGCCGCTCCGCGTAACGCGTCTTCGCGGTTCAATAATACTAAATGAAATTTATCGGCATAGACTTAGGTTGGAGATCAGGAGCAAGCAGTTTGTGCAGTTTGAATTGGCAAAATAACCAATTAGAATTAATAGAGTGCGATCGCCCCCACTAGCCAGACTAAAGCATTTGGACATAAAGCCAGAGGTTTGAAACATAAATTTTCGCCCCTCTGCCTACCCCCTAAATCTCTCGCCCAAACATCACATCACCCGTTTCCCGTCGGTATCCGCACAGTGAAAATAGACCCTTTCCCCTCCTCACTTTCTACCAAAATCTCCCCGCCCATCATCTGACAGTAGTAGCGGCTAAGTGTCAGCCCCAATCCGGCGCCGTCGTACTGTCGCGTTGATGAACAGTCAGCTTGCACAAAAGCTTCAAACAATTTGTGCTGTTGTTCTTCCGACATTCCAATTCCGGTATCTTTAACAGATAAACAAATCCAATCCGACTCTTCAACATTCAGCAGGGGACAAGCGATCGCCACAGAAGGAGTTTGATCGGCAGGCATTGAATTGTCAATCGCCGATCGCCCTGCAGCATTCAATTTGCCACTTCCTTCAATGCGCCTGACAGTCAGTTTAACCCTGCCGTTTTTGGTAAACTTAGCAGCATTACTCAGCAGGTGCATCAAAACCTGCCGCACTTTTTTGAAATCTGCGTGCATGATACCCGCAGTTCGATCGCACTCAATCTCCAAAACATTGCCATTTTTCTCTACCAACGGTTTCGCGGCACTCGCAACATTGTCAACCAGGGATTGGATGTCAAACTCCTGGATTTCGAGTTTCATCCCCCCAGCTTCAATTTTTGACAAATCGAGGATATCGTTAATCAAAGATAGAAGGTGCCTGCCCGCCTTCTGAATCTTGTGCAAGTCGGGTACAAACTCATCACATCCCGCATCTTGGGCATCTTCTGAAAGTAGTTGACTGTAGCCGATAATCGCATTTAAAGGCGTCCGCAATTCGTGGCTCATATTTGCTAAAAACTGGCTTTTAGCAGTGTTAGCAGCGACGGCGACTTCCTTAGCTTGTTCTAATTCTTTTGTATGTCCCGAAACCCGCTCGATTAGGTGATTGAGAGAGGCAGCCAGAGAGCCGATTTCGCCTTGTCCGGTGACGGGTGCTCGCAAGTCAAAATTAGACTCAGCGGCTACTTGTTCGGCCACCTGAGTGACGCTGATAACAGGTTTGGCGATCGCCCGACTGGTGCGGTCAGCAACCATTCCGGCTACCACGACCGACAGCAGCATACTAATAATAATTATGGCTTTTTCCATTCCTTGAGCGTCTTCCATCACTTCACCGCCTTGCCCCTCTTGCTGCTGGGCAATATCGAGGATTTGGCTCAATCTCTCAAGGCTGCTGTTGAGCTGTTTTACACCTTCTCCGCTTTCTGTTGCCAACAATTTTCTGGCAGACTCTATCTCCCGAGGTGACAGTTGCGATTGCTGGATTTGCTGCAAAGTTGACTTGAGAGCATCGGCATAGGATTCTAAATCTTCCGTGCAATCTTGTAGTAAACTTTTGAGAACTTCCGGCTTTGCTGCCAGCCAAGCAGGTTGGCTATCGGCAAACTTTTCTATGCGTAACCGCAGCTCTTTTGCCTGAAAAATGCTCTTGACAAACTGCTCTTCTTGCAGTTTCAGCTTGGCGGAATTATCTACAAAAGAATCTAGCTGCGCTCCCTGCAATTGTGCCGCCAGCGCTGCATCTTTAAAATTGCCGAGCAATTGCGCTTGTATGTGAGCGTCATTGAATTGTTTTAATCCTTGTCCTTGGTAGTAATCGGCAATCACCAGCCCGCTCAAAGAACCCAAAAATCCGATTCCTATTGCCAGAAAATACCCGCGACCAATTTTTTTATGGATGGACCAATCACCAATTTTATATGGCAACATTTTGCGGATTTTTAAGGATGGTATTTCTACAAAATCCTGGCTGGATATTTTCTTGTGTGCGGTTTCTAGAGAAGCGACTTGTTCAGAAATAAAGAGCGGCATCAGTTTACCTACCTTGCTATTTTTTTTGTTTACCTTTCGCGTTGCCACAGGTTCTTTCTGCGGGTTAAATGGTTCTAACTCTCGATTAAACTCGCCTTGGTATTCCCAAACGGCAACCGATAAACTTGGTTCGTTCCCTGTTTTTTTTAGCAAGTTAATTTTTGACATATGCAACCGCTGTAAGCTGTTAAAATCTACCACGCTCTTAAGTTCTCCCAATGGAAAAGCTTGTCTATTTGACCATAGACATCTGCGAAAAAGCATCTGAAACTCTTGTCGAGTCAGAGTAGAAACTTAAATTCGGTTGATGACTGTTGCCAAATTACTTTTTCGACTCGTAAAAGTCTGCAGCAGGCAAAAAAATAAAAATTTATCCCCGCAGTGAATTATCCCCGCGTGGAATGTTACAGCCAGAAAATTCTGTCTGATAGGTTTTGCCTGTGACTTCCCCCAAGCTGATATTGTCTGTTGACAATGCACCCGATTCCTCAGCTTGGGAGTTTTGCTGCCAGCAATGCGACGATTGCTAGACGGTTTTTGTTGAGCATCCGACAACTTCTTAGCACAGAATGTCACAAATGCAGCAGCCGATCGAACTTTTGCACCCTGGCGATCGGCTTTTGGCATCGTTGCCCCGCAAAGACAAGTCTGAGGTGAAGTGTCGTTAGTTGAGTATAACTGTAGCCCTTGCGAAAAGAAACCCGGTTGCTGCGAGTCAACTGTTGGCGATTGCGAGTTCTGGAGTTGCGGTAGTCAATTCGATCGCCAGTGCTAGCTTACCGTCTCTACCCAAAGCTTCATCCGCCAAGTGTACCATCCAGCGATTCGGCTTAGCTTGGGGTCTGGCGGCAAGCACAACGGCCCAAGCTTCCCGTTCTTTGCCACGACCCAACAGCGCAGCACAAACAGTCAAAGCTGTGGCCGTTGAACGGCTGATCCCACTTTGGCAGCAGATCAGCAAACTGCCTCCCTGCGACGACATTTTGAGGGCAAAGTCAATAATTTTAAGTACATCCTCAAAGGTAGGCAAGATTTGATCGGGGTCGTCAACGGGGGTGTCGAGGTCGTTAAACTCCAGGCACATTCGGTTCTGGATTTGATGAAAAGTTTTGGGATCGGGCAAGCCCGGACTGCCGATCGAGATCAGGTATTTAATCTCGCGCCCCGCAGCGCGCTCAACAATGTATTCGCTGGCTTCTGCTTGCGAAGCAATCAGAATTTTCGGCAGTTTTTCACCCGATAAATCTGCAGAGACTGAGGGAACAAAATCAACTGTTTCTGCCTCAGTGCTGACATCCGCCAAATATTGGACAGCCAGCGCCCGAACGTCAGCAAATTCGCGATTTAAAGCTGTTTCCAGAGCAACAATAGCAGCCGTTGAGCCAATTTGACCGAGGGATTTAACAGCCTTTTGGCGCACTCCAGAATTTTCGTCCCCCAGCAACCGCACCAAACCTGCCACAGCTTCCTCTGTCCCAATTTCCCCCAAAGCAGCAGCAACTCTCCACCGTACATAAGATTCGCTGTCGCCAATTGCGATCGCCAGTCCCGCGACCACCATTTTTTGCAATTTCGCATCTCCCTCTGTATTGATGTTCCCAAGGGCAACCGCCGCCCGGCCGCGCACGAAAATGTCTCGATCCGAGAGCGAGCCGATTACCGCCACCATAGCCACCTCACTGCTGATTTCCCCCAAGGCAGAAACTGCACTGCCGCGCACGTCTGAGTCGTCATGGTTGAGGGCTTGCACCAGACCCGCCACAGCCGTTTCCGTGCCGATTTGTCCCAAGGCCTCGGCGGCCCTCAAAGAAACTGCATAGGAGTCGGGATCGTCGTGAAGCAATTCTACTAAGCCGGGTACTGCCTCACAATCGCCGATTTTCCCCAAAGCGGCCGCCGCCCTAGCGCGGACGATGTGATTTTCGTCTCTGAGGGCATTCAGCAGCCCGGGAACTACCTCAGAGACGCCGATTTTCCCGCAGTTGACCGCCGCCCGCCAGCGAACCTCGGAGTCTTGGTGTTTGAGGGCTTTCAGCAGCGCGGGGACGGCTGTTTTCTGGTTAATTTTGCCCAAGGCCCAAACAGCCCAGGCGCGCACCCCGGAGTCTGGGTGTTTGATGGCTTTGAGCAGTGCTACGGCGGCTGGTTTCGAGTCAATTTCTCCTAAAGCCCAAGCGGCCCAAGCTTGCATTTTGGAATCTTTGGATTCGAGCGATCGGGCTAATTCAATTACTGCCGCTTCGGAGCCGATTTTCCCGATCGCTCGAATCCCATGAAGGCGCACTGCACTTTCTTTGTGGTTCAATGCCGCCACCAGCATCGGAATTGCCCGATCGGAACTTGTTAGGGCCAGCAGTTGAATTTTGAGCAGCGGCGAAGTGGGGATTTTTTCGATTAATTTTATGGTGGCTATTTGAAATTCTGGCTTTACCGTTCCTGCTAGCTTCGAGCCGAGTTTTAAATTTACTTTTAGAGCTAATTTTACTGCCCGCAAAGCCAGACTTTGCTGTTCTACTTGCGGCAATATAGTCGCCAAGGTGTGCATCCCTTGTTTTTGTTTCAAATATTTTTGATGGAATTGAGCATCGCTGAGCTCGGGTAGCTGTTGGATGAGGCTTGCTGCTGAGGTCACTGATTTATCCTAATATTTTGGCGAGCGGTTGAGATTGCTCTTTTAAGCTGTCTTTAAAAAATATGGCGTCTACAAAACGCTACTTCTAATCAAAAAAAGCTTGCACCACTTCTAAAATATGTCTCATTCCCCTATTTTTGCAACTCCCCAATTATTAATTATCGGGTTTGTTTGGCGATCACCTTGACAATTAGTAGCGCTTGCTGCTTGGCATTGCTGGGTTTTGAGATAGCCTAACTCTGCTATATCGTTTTATACTCACATCTTGCACCATTGTCAGCAACAGGCAAGATGCCTGTTCCACAAGAAAATTCACCCTTTGTGGAACAGGCATCTTGCCTGTTAATCCCAGCTTATTGAGAATGGTGCAACGTCTTATTTTATACCAACTTGCTTTGAAATAGCGATCGGCGGGGTTGACCGCAGCCAACCGGAAACAGCTTGATTGCGGGACAATCTCTCAACGAGCATAGGGCCCTTTTTTCAAAACCTTAGCCAAAGCGTTATCGTTATCTCGCAAACCTTCGTAAAAAAACATCACTTCTCCTTGAATGCCCTGAGAGCGGTTGTAAGCAATTACTTGCAACAACAGCTCGGGAGTTATGCTATATTTGCTACCTCGATTCGTCAACAAAATACCGGGCGACACGCACTTTACTTGCTGCCCGCTAAGCTGTCCCGACATCATTTTATCGACCAATTGTTTGTAAGCATTAAAATCGCGACGATAAAACTGCGGGTGAAGCAGATCCACCAAGTTTTTGTCAACCCAAGCTTTAGAATCTTGCAAATATTCCACCAGTCCCCAGTCATAAGGACTCGGCGACATCGATAGCAACAAATCAGGATTAATAGCTTTCACTTCTCGGTGTAAACGAGCTACAAACTCAGTAATAATATTAGCACGCCACTGTAACCAATGTTGTTCTTTACAATCCGACGGCGCTGCTTTACCGCATTCTTCTCGATAGCGTTTAACCGTTTTTTCGTCGTAACCGCCTTCTACCGGAAACGCAATGCGATCGTCTCCTTGAACCCCGTTTACCGGATAATTCTTAGCCACTTCCAGCATCAACCCCAGCACAAAGTCTTGCACTTCTGGGTCAAGAGAATTCATCCAGTCAAAGTTATTTTTCTTAAGTAAATTGCCGCTGGCTTCACGGGCGGTCCACTCAGGTTTTTTCGCCAGCAAATGACCGCCCTTGCGATTGTAAGAACTCACAAATCCGTATTCAAAACAAGGAATAACTTTTAAACCCGCTCTCTTGGCCTCAACACATATTTCTGCTAAGGGGTCGCGACCTTGATAGCGCGAGTCAATTTCCACCCCAAATTTTTCTCGCATAATTTTAGAAGGATAAGCCGTATAACCCTGGCTCCAAATTATAGGAAAAACGGTATTAAATCCCGTATCGGCGAGAAAGTTCATTCCCTCAGCAATTCGCTCTTTTGATGTGAGAACTTTGGAGTCAGTGGTGGTTATCCAAACGCCGCGAATTCCACCGGGATTGTTAGTCGCCAACGAACTTGGCAGGGCTGCGGGATTTGGTGCAGAAACTCCAGTAGTCCCCAACCGCTGTTGGAGGGAAGAGACAAAACTGCGAATTGCTGATTGAAAAGGTCTGAAAAATCGCATTTATTTATGTTTTTTTCTTTGAAGGTGGGCACTGCGCCCGCTAGGTTATTGATTGGTAGCACCCGGTATTATTTATGGATAAGATTCGCCGAAGAACCGCCTATATTATTTATGGATAAGGTGCGGAGTACGCACCCTATATTCATTGGTAGCACCCGATATTATTTATGGATAAGGTGCGCTGCGCGCACCCATAAATTGTACTATCCAGCTACTCCAGACAACTTCTGGCTCAAAGCTTCTTTCAAAAGTTCCGCCTTATCAGTTTCCTCCCAAGGCAACTCTAAATCAGTGCGTCCGAAGTGACCGTAAGCCGCCACATCTTGATAGAAACGGCCGCCTCTTTCAGCAGGCAAATTCTGCAAGTTAAATGCTTGAATGATGCCCGCAGGACGAAGTTCAAAATGCTGCTTCACAACTTCTAAAAGGCGATCGTCATCAACTTTACCAGTGCCAAAAGTTTCGATCATCATGCTAACAGGCCGCGCAACGCCGATCGCATAACTCAACTGCACTTCACACTTTTCGGCCAAACCAGCAGCCACGATATTTTTAGCAACATAGCGACAAGCATAAGCCGCGCTGCGGTCTACCTTGGTGGGGTCTTTCCCAGAAAAAGCGCCGCCGCCGTGGCGGGAATATCCGCCGTAGGTATCCACAATAATTTTGCGACCCGTCAAACCCGAATCTCCTTGAGGCCCGCCGACCACAAATTTGCCGGTGGGGTTGACAAGGAAGCGAGTTTCTGCATCCGGCTTCACGCTAATATCGGCAAACACGGGTTGGACAACTGCAGCCCAAAGGTCTTCTTTAATCTTGGCTTGAACTGCGAGCGTTTCTGTGATATCGCCGATCGTTTCGGTATGCTGGGTAGAAATTAAAATCGTATCTATGCCAACAGGTTTGCCGTCCTCGTAAATCACCGTAACTTGGCTTTTGCCGTCGGGACGCAGGTAAGATAACTGACCGGTTTTGCGGACTGCTGCCAGTTGACGGCAAATCCGGTGCGCTAAACTAATCGGCAGAGGCATCAATTCCGGCGTTTCGTTGCAAGCAAAGCCAAACATCAAGCCTTGGTCGCCAGCGCCAATGGCGTCCAATTCCTCTTCACTCGATTGTTCCCGGCTTTCGTGAGCCGTGTTGACCCCTTGAGCAATATCGGGAGACTGAGAATCAAGAGCTACCAACACTGAGCAACTATTGGCGGAAAAGCCGTTGTCAGCGTGGATGTAGCCAATATCGGCTATTTTTTTCCGGGCTAATTCTATGTAATTTACCTGAGCTTTAGTGGTAATTTCGCCCGTCAGCAGCATTAAGCCGGTGTTGACGACAACTTCCGCTGCGACGCGGCTTTTGGGGTCTTCAGTCAGTAAGGCATCTAAAATCGTATCTGAAATTTGATCGCAGATTTTATCGGGATGGCCTTCAGTGACCGATTCAGAGGTAAACAGGTAGCGACGTGACAATGATTATTTCTCCTTAGATGGGGACTCTTCCTGCGCGACATCGACGACCAACGAGTTATTTTTCAGGTAAAGGCCAAGAATGAGCGCGTCTGGGCTACCGTCGAATTTTTGTCGGTCTGTAGAGCCGTGTTGAAGCAGGGTTTGAGATTGGGTAAAGTGACACTACTATAGCAAAGTCAGTTCCGGGAAGTCCCTAAAAACTTAGATTTTGTAGGATTGTCGATCGATCTTGGACACCGCTCGTCTACCCCCTAACCTGACAAAGGTAAGATACAGTCAGGGTATCGCCTTGTGCAAGGACTATGGCAGGACTCCAAAAATCACCAAACTTGATCCAAACAGTTGCCGACTTAGAATTTCCCGGCGGCCCCATACCGCTTGACTCTCGATTTTATATTGATCGCTCAGGGGCCGAAGCCCTGGCCTGTGCAGAAATTAGCAAACCCGGAGGCCTTGTTCGCATTAAAGCTCCCAAAAAAATGGGCAAAAGTTCGCTGATGCTGCGGATAATTCACGCGGCAGTCGATCATGGATACCACACAGTAACTGTAGACTTTCAGCAAGCCGACGCAGCGGTTTTTGCTAGTTTAGATAAATTTTTGCGCTGGCTTTGTGTCAATGTCGCTCGGCAACTCAAACTCGAACCAAATATTGATGAATTCTGGGATGAAGATATGGGCAGCAAGGTAAGCTGCACTATTTACTTTGAAAACTATTTGCTCGCACAAATTGACAGTCCCATTGTCTTGGTTATAAACGAAATAAATCGAGTATTTGAACGCACAAACATTGCTCAAGATTTTCTGTCGGTGATCCGTTTTTGGTATGAACAAGCTCGCGCTAGCAAAACTTGGCAAAAACTCCGCACCGTTGTTATTCATTCGACAGAAATTTATATTGCTTTGAGGCTTAATCAATCTCCATTTAATGTAGGAATGCCGATTAAACTCTCAGAATTTACTGCTGAAAAAGTTCAAGATTTGGCGTGCAGACACGGACTGAACTGGAGCGAGATCGATCCGATCGAGCAATTAATGAACATGGTAGGCGGGCATCCTTATTTAGTGCATTTAGCGCTGTATCACCTGGCAATTTTGCAACAAAATCGCCTCTCAGTCGATCGGGATGAACCAGGGCAGGAACTCGGGCTAGCCGAGTTGGCAGAATTGTTAACAGCAGCTCATACTCACAGCGGGATTTATAGCGACTACTTGCAAAATCAGTCGATCGCCATTCAACAGCAGCCCGAACTCGCCTCTGCATTCCAACAAGTTGTCGATGCTAAAAATAGCATTCATCTCGAACCTTTGATGGCTTATCAGTTAGAGAGCATGGGACTTGTCAAATTAGAGGGAAATAACTGTAGTTTGTCTTGCGAATTATATCGCCTGTATTTTCAAGGGCAAAATTTGTGCGAGGACAAGTTGTCGGTGGTTCGTTTTGAGGAGTTGCAACAAGAAAATCAAAGGCTGCAAGCTTTGGTGAATGTGGACGAACTTACTCAAATTGGTAACAGACGATATTTTGATAGTTGCTTGCGAACGGAATGGAAACACATGGATCGCGAGGGGTATCCGATATCTTTAATTTTGTGCGACCTCGATTATTTCAAAATATATAATGATACCTACGGACATCAAGCAGGAGATGAGTGTTTGCGATTGGTAGCTCAGACAATTCGCCGATCGCTCCAGCGTCCTGCTGATGTAGCTGCTCGCTACGGGGGCGAGGAATTTGCTGTGATTTTACCTGAAACTGATGCGTCGGCGGCTCTGGTTGTTGCCGAACAAATTAGAGCGAAAGTGAAAGCTTTGAATATTGTTTTCAACCCGGACAGTGTTGACGGTCTACCTAATTCTGTATTAACGATTAGTTTGGGAATTGCCAGCGTTGTTCCGAGCGAGGAAAATGATGCGACAACGCTGCTACTGGCGGCTGATGAGGCTCTTTATGACTCGAAAAGGCAGGGGCGCGATCGGCTGACTATGAGCACGCTTTTGAATTTTCGATTTGCTGCTGTTAATTAGGATTCATATATAGCAGTTCTCAGAAAGATGAGGTATTGACCAATCAATCCCTCAATCCCTCAATCCCCCAATTCCCCAATCCCCCAATCTAAAATCTCAACCTGTACCTCACCTTTTTGAGAAAGGCTATATCATGTCCGCCCGAACCAATTTTGTGGTAGTTGAAGCGGACATCAAATTAATAGCGGGGGACGGTTCGATCGACCACCATTGAGTAAGCATCTATGCCGCCAACAATATTTTTAACGTTGGTAAATCCTCGATCGGCTAACCAGTGGCACATTTGAGCCGATCGCACTCCGTGATGGCACAGAACTAGCGTTTCTGTGTCGCGATCGAGTCGAGCATCAATTTCACCAGACCATTCGGCAAACTCGCTCAGCGGAAAAGCTACAAATCCCGGCAGCGCAGCCAGCTCAATTTCGTAAGGTTCCCGCACGTCTACAAGCTGCAATTTCTCAGCATTGGTTGTGGCTAATTGGCGACCTAATTCTTCGACTGTAATTTGAGCAAAAATTTCTGACATTTGATTAGGAAAAAGTAGTCAACCGTTAACAGTCAACCGTTAACAGTCAACCGTTAACAGTCAACCCTTAACAGTCAACCGTTATTAATTGAGGGGCGAAGGCGGTGGAATTAGCTCCACAGGAGGGGTAGGTGCAGGGCGCCCGTCCAACTGGCTCACACTGTCCCTGGGGTCAAGACAAGTGGCGATTAACCGGTCAGTGGGAAAGTCGATCCTGCCGCTCAAACCGACTACGCATTCAGCAAACTGTTGTGGCAATAAACTGCGGCGGCATCCATCGAGCACTACCAGGGGAGCCGCAGGTTGAGTTCGACTTTTGCCGTTAATATTCACTACGCAACTAGCCAATTCCTTGGGACGCCTCACCCGCCGACAGCTAGAGAGCGCTTCCACACCCGAAATATTGGTTTTGCGGTTGATTTGGAGGGCGCATTTAGATATGTCGCGGGGGCGGAGGGCGTCAGCACAAGCGGCGGCGGCGGCCTCTGCTCCCACTCCGGCTTCGATTAGTTCCAGGGCGCAGACGCGATAGGGATTCCTAGAGCGAGGGAATCTAATAGTGATGGCTGATGCTGGTGAGATTGGCAGTGCTGTGGCCAACAAACCAAGTGCTGCTAGCTGCGTGCCGAAAGCCAATATCCAGCGCGCGGTAGGGTTTGAGCCTGTCGGTGCTGGCTTTGGGGAAGAAGTGTGGGAAAAATTGCGGTTGTGCATGGCAGATCGAGTAGTGAGTTTTTTTGGCTGATTGGGGCGATCGAGCGATCGGCTTTTCCTTCAGAATTTACCGCACATTATGGATCGCCCTGCGGTCGATCGATTTTTTTATTGATATTTGTGAGAATTTTGACCGTTACAAACATATAATATAGAGTCTGCATAAAATTGCATACAGAGATTAGAGAGGAAAATAAATGTCTCGATATCGAGGCCCCCGATTAAGAATCGTCCGTCGCCTGAAAGAGTTGCCGGGTCTCACCCGCAAAACTCCCAGACGCGATTATCCGCCTGGGCAGCATGGTCAAAACCGTAAAAAGCTCTCTGAGTATGCGGTTCGCTTGCAAGAAAAGCAAAAACTCCGTTTCAATTACGGTGTGACGGAACGCCAACTGCTCCGTTACGTCCGCAAAGCCCGCCGTGTCACCGGCTCCACAGGTCAAGTGTTACTGCAATTCTTGGAAATGCGCTTGGACAATACTGTGTTTCGGATGGGAATGGCTCCAACCATTCCGTCCGCTAGACAATTGGTAAATCACGGTCACATAACTGTCAACGACCGTGAAGTCAATATCGCCAGCTATCAGTGCAAGCCTGGTGAAGTGATTGCAGTGAAAAATAGAGAGCGATCGCGCACAATGGTTGAAGCTAATCTCAAAGACCCGGGCTTGGCTCACTTGCCCAGTCACTTGGAATTTGATAAGCAAAAACTGGTTGGCAAAGTTAACGGCATTGTCGAACGCGAATGGATTGCTCTTCAGATTAACGAACTGCTAGTGGTGGAATACTACTCGCGGCAAGCTTAATTTATTAGTCATCAGTTGTTGGTCATTAGTTATCAGTTGGTTGCTAGCAGAATAATTAATAATTGGGTAGGAACCCAGTTATTGATTAATTGCTACTGAATAGTAAGGACTAAGGACTGAGGACTAAGAATTCATAATTTTCTACACTCCCACCCCCTAAAAAGGGATGGGATTTTTTGAAGGTTTCGCTTGTTAACTTCCTTGAGTTGCCATTTGCTCAGACGACACCTGCCTGATGGCATTAAATGATGTCCCAGCCTCAAATTATTCCATTAAAAAGTTTCTTCTCCGGTTGGTTCTTGGTGGACAAGACCTCGCTTTTGAAGGCGATAATTCGCTACAACCGGGTAAACAACACCCCGTATCCGATTGATCGCACCTACTGGACGATGAACTGCTAAGCCGTTCCAGGGAGAATATCTCAGGTTTTCGTTGAAATCAGATTGTTTTTCATAATCAATAATCTGATGCTTGACTGTGAGACGACCTACTCTCAAGAATGGTGAGTCCTGTTCTTTCCAGACATTGATGCCATCGTCGATCGGCATTTTTAGGCTGGTTTGGAACTGAATGCCAAAATCCCACCAGTATTGGGCATCAGGTTTCGCCAAGGCTTGAATCAGATCCTCGCGGTAATAATTGTCTGGTTTATTGGGATCTAAACCCAAGGCTTTAGCGCGATCGACAAAGGGAAATTTAGGAATTCCAGGTCGAGATTGTTCTGGAATTATCTCGTGCGGTGGTTCGCATGAAACCGGAGTAAACCCATACTTAATTACAGCAGGATATTCGACAGGAACTAGACCAGGCTGGGAGGGATCGAAATCGGGACTGAGACCCAAAGCAGAGGGTGAACCGCTCCAATATTTTGCTGTTAGCAAACTCTTCGGAGTCCGGCTACCCGTAAGCGTTGACACCGCTAGAAAGTGTCTGGGATGTCGCATTAGCCACTTTTTCAATGTATCTGGTGATTCAACAAGAGCAGAAAAAAAGCCGTAGTAGTCTTTGATGGTTTGGCTCACAAATATCTCTGAATTGTGAACAATGATGTCCTGGGTTTTTGACTCGTGGCTTTGTGTGAGTCGTTCCCCTTCCACCCCCATCACTTTCACTGAAATTGAGCGCGAATCTTTGGCGTAATCATTGGCTACTTTGGTAGCCCCGTTAGCAAATCGCAACCAAACAGGATATTTTTTGGGTTTTGCTAGCAAACCTTGCTTAATGGAAATCGCATTGAGTTGCGAAGCAGTTAACGAGGCGCGTTTGCCCAATTCCCGTTTAATCGCTTCCTCATCAAAATCAAAAATTTCCAGAGTTCCTTTAACGCAAGCATGAGTTTTGGCGTGAGTATCTCGCAGCGCCCGATCCTTATCCCCGTAAAGATTATCCATCCGAAGCTTGGCCTGCTCAACCAAAAGATCGTAGTATTTGCGTTCGTCCTGTTCGGGATATTCTGTAAATAACTTCTTGCTCATAAATAACCTTTTAAAAGCTAATTGGGGCGATAATGGTTGGCATTTTTCCCTCTCTAATACCAATTCTCCCTCTTGCAACAATCATGAGTGTTGGGCGAGGTGCAACGGAGGGTTGTTTACGCTCACCCTGTAAGGTGCGTCGCTACGAGATTGTCGCTCTTTTTTAGGATTTAAAGGTAGCGACGCACCTTACAGCTAGTGTTGCAAGGCTCCTTAAGCTGGTTTCCAACCCTCATTATAAAAAGAAACTCTGTACTCTTTACCGGGAGTAACATTACGATTCAACACCTGCGAGAGGGTCTTGGTCTTCCTAATCTCTTCCCAACCTACAGGTGAAAAAGTTTCTGGATTGAAGACATTTTCGGCTAGCAGAGGATTAGTGAAAGCTTGAGAAAAGGCATCAATTCCTATCAGTCGTCCGACTAAAGGAGGTAAGGCTGAATTTGGCCGCAAATCTTCTGCATAGAGTCCAACATACAACTCAATGTTGTCTACGTGACCGTACAATCGTTTCAATTCTTTTTGGACATCTTCATTGCTAGTAATTTGAGTAAAATCAGTCACCCGTGGATACTTACACAGTTCGCGGTAATCGTTATAGCTTCTTAATTTCGCCGCACGACCTACACGAATGCTGGCTGTCTCGGTTGGAATCAGGAACTCAGGCGTATTGAATAAACTCAATTGCGCTGCTGGTTGGGAACAAGTTTCTTCAAACATAGCTCCCAAACCCTTGTTGATAATCATATCATTGTTCCACATCGTCTCCGGCATAGACATTTCTTTGCCGTCATGGATCAGCTTATCGGGCAGCATACTATGCCAACGATAAACTAAAGTAAACTCTACCGACATCCAATTGGTGCGATACCATTTTTCATTATTAAATGCTGGGGGATCTGTGAAAAATTGGAAGTTATAGGGAGTAATGTGGTTGATATAATCCTCTAGCACAATTTTCAGAAACTCTGCCATCACGATATTTCTGGCGGTTTGGAAAAGGCGTTCATCATCCCAAGTTGGATAGTTCCTTGCCAAGAGGTCGCACACGCGATTATGTTCTCTTAAGCTAAGAACGTTGAGCATTACATAGCCCACTTGCACATTTACACGCTCTAACTCTATCCCCATTACAAATAATTTTTGTCTCTTTTGATAGGGGATTTTGTCAGCTTTTTTTTCATTGTCACCGACTATTAGATGGGGAATTCCGTTGAATTCTTCTTTAGGCTGTCCGTTCTCATCATAGTAAAAAGGAGGATATTCTTCGCCATTAATAATTTGGCTTTTTAGCTTTCCTCCTTGATGACACCTCAGCAGCTTAGTAATATTTGCGTTCAACCCATAGACGTTACACAGATCAATTTGGTGGTTGGAACTATTTCTGCGCTGATCCAGTCGATCGGTTCGCAGGAAACTGTCGGTAAACCATTGCACGAAATACGGGAAAATCAGAGAGGATTTGGGCGAGTATTTAGTCTTTCCTCTTTTGCGATACAAGATTTCCAGTTCCTTGACATCTGGAAGATTCTTTTCAAAATTATCTGTGGGAGCTAAATTAACCCCTATGTAGTTTTTATCCGTTAAGGGCTTCCAATCCGTAGGCGGTAGTTGGAGTCCGGAATAAGTGCGATCGTTTAATGAATCCCAAGAGGTGTAGGGAGACATGGCACTAAACGGATAGGGGCGAGTTGGAATTTTTAGAATGGCATTGTTAATCAGAGTTTTGTTAACTTTTTTGCTCAGCCCCTCGTTGCTTTGAATGAAGCTCCAAAACGGTTTCAAGTTAGTTAAAAGCAAAGTCTCGATTTTGTTTTTAAATCCGTCTCTTGATGTGTCTCTTTTTGAAGACATAATGGTTTTTCCTTTTGGTTCTTGTAGATTGGATATGGTTTTTCCTTTTGGTTCTTGTAGATTCGATTGATTGCCAAGCCTCAATTCCGGGTTCTTGATCGAGTCTTTTCTATCCTCTTCAATTGGATTTAAGTTTAGATAAAAGCTTTCTAGATTTTTGGGGCGGTAGTCCTTTCGGCTTTCCAAACGCTTGAGCGTGCTTTCATGAAGATCCTCAATGGCATCGCCCACCTGGCGGAACTTGATTCCTGCCAATTTGAAGAACCCAGGATCGTTTTTAAAATCAATTTCATGATTGGGATTGATACCTGTGGGAATGACACTTGGATCGAATTCAAGCCCCAATCCAAGCTTACCGGTTGAATCCAACATCCACTGCAAGGCAGTATCTGATAAACCGCTGTATTCTTCGGTGCCACCGCCGATGCAAGAATGCGATCCTGGAAACCAAACTTGAATAACTCTCTGGTTTTCAACATCAGGATTTTTCTTCATAGGGGTAACATCAAAGATTTCGCGAACTTCGTCGATCGCCACGGCGTGCAACGCATTCTGAATCGACTTATTTAAAGTGGTGTCGTGGAATCTGTACCTTTTCTTGAGCTGTTCGTCATACTTCTTGAAGGCGGGTAGAACAGGAATACCAAGGGCTCCAACGGTGTCGAAACAACCAAGCAAGGCGATGGGGACGCGATCGCCATAATCTTTGCGGTAATCGACTGCTTCTTTATCCTTTGGTTTAATGCCTCGCTTACGGTAAAGCTCGTAAGCTTCAGATGCTCTGGTAATATGAGGGCGGTCTAGGAGACCGGAGCAATGGATCATCCCCGCTAGACTCCTGACTGTGTAAGCACCGCGACTGAACCCGAATAGATAGATTTCGTCACCACGCTCATAGTTGAGAGAAAGAAAACGATAGGCATCTTGTATATTTTTATCGATTCCCAGTCCAGTGGCTCCGCCCAAAATCTTGTTACTGTCCGATCCAACTCCCTCGTCATAAAACACGATCTGCGGAACCCCGTCACTGGCGCTCGATTTCACTGCTTGGGCAAGCTTAATCACATTACTTGGGTAACTACTATTTAGTTGTTGCCAAGTTCCATCACAGCAAACGATCAGACGTTTCATTTTTAGATTCTCTCCTTGCATCTGAAATTTGAGAACGAGCTGTCATTGGTAATCGGTTACAAGAGAATTGCCAATTCCCGTTTTTGTATCGCCTGACGGCGATCGCGGCTAATTTTTTGCTCGAAATTGTTATGTGGCTGGGCAATCTTTAGCTATTTGCATTCTCAGGATATTAGTCCCAAAACACCATCTCGTCTAGTTTCTTGTATTAAAAAGTCAATTTTATTTATATTTATTAACGTAAAAAATGACGTATTGGCCGCACCCATAGCAGATTTGGGCTGTGTTTGGGGTTAAAAGTTGTTTCAGTTACTCTCAGATTTTCTGTGATGTGCTTGAAGTTTTTAACAATCTGTGGGCCTTTCTGGTTTCTCGATCGGTAAATTTGTACGAAAATTTCCTAGCCCCGGTTAAATTTGAAACGTCCAAAAGTGGGGACGATCGACCGCAGCGACTGGCTACGAGGTTCTCGCACCAAAATCAAAGGCAGCAAGCCTACCAGCCGCACAGCAGCCGAGAGAGCAAACAGTGCTCCCAAACTCATCCCCGGAAGTTCGGCAAGAAAGCCACCGGCGGTAGTTCCCAAAGCCCCAGCTAATCCCGAAACCGCTGCGGCGATCGCAAAATAAGTCGAAGGTTGCTCGATCGACGCTATCTCCATTTGAATATTGTTACTACACAGCCCGATCGCGCCTAAAGTCGTTCCCCCCAACAAGTGCAGCAGCGGCAGCCACACCCATAGGGCAAACGGGTAATTGCCCGTACCCAACCACAGCAAAGGCGTTATCGCCACCACCAGCCCCACCGCAATTAGCAGGGGGCGATTTCCCCAGCGATCGGCCAACTTACCCCAAAACATCAGCAGCAGTAGATTTGCGCCGCAACTTAAGCTGGTGTAAATCGTTACCAAACTCACATCCAAGCTTAAATTTTTCAGCAGGTAGATATTAAAAAAAGGCGCGCTGAGATTAACAGCAAATGTCCACACACTGAAGTAAAGAATAAACATTAAAAAATTAGAATCTTTCAGCACAGAAGGCACAAAATATGTTATTTGCTTTGATTTTTTCTCTGTAAGTCTATCGCTCTTTGCATCTTTTTTATATAGCTGCGGATTCACGTCAACCATGAAGAATTGACACCCCAAACTAATCATTCCCGCCAAAACACCCACCAATAAAACAATACCGTAGCCGAAAATTGGATCGGCGCCCCAAGTTGACACTCCCAATCCCATCAGCGGCACTCCCAGCAAAGTGATGAGGCTCACAGCACTGTTGCGAAAGCCAAAATAGCGTCCCCGCAAGCGCTGAGGAACCACAGCAGCCATCCAACTGAACCAGCTAGAATTGGCAAAAGCTGCCAGCACACTAGCTGCTACGACTGTTACCAGCGTCCATTGCAGCAGTTGGTGAGAGTCTGCGTGCTGGGAACCCCAAACAATTGCCACCGCGAGTACCAGCCACAGCAGCCGCGACGCGCCGAATACAAATAGGTTGTACCAGTGGCGACTGGTTGTGCGGTCTGCGATGTAGGCTCCTAGTGGTTGCAGGAGATTTACCACCATAGGAATAGCCGAGAATATACCTATTTCCACGCTGCTCGCGCCGAGTTGCAGCAAGAAGTTGCTCAGCAGCACGCCGGTGGTCGCCGACTCGAAGATAGTGGCAAAAATGCCGTCTAGAGTTGAGGCTTTCAGGGTTGATCGAACGTCTTTTTTGGAAAATTTGAGAGCTGTTTTTGCAGAGAGAACGAGCTGAAATATTTTCGGGTCTACTATTTCTGGAGTCTGAAGAGATAGAGGTTCATTTAACTCTGCAACTGGTTCAACCATAGTCAATCGATTGTAGATTGTAGATTGTAGATTGGAGAATTGAAGTAATAGGGTGAGATAAAACCAGCCCCACCTTCAAGAGGTTCGCTCGAAAGTAGGACTGGCACGTCCGGGTAATTCATATCAATATAAATGACTGGCAATCGCTAGGACATCAACCGCTTGGGAGATATAAATTTGGTAATTGTAAAAAAGTAGGTTGTAGGGCTTAACCAGGAAGCGATCCCAGCATTTCGCCTGCCAAAAATTGCTCGAATTCCGCCTCAAACAAGTTCCCCAAAGGCCAAAACAAATTTCGCGCCCGATCCTCCATTCCGCTCTTAAACCTTTACGGCTAGCTAAATCTATAGAATGAAAGACGATGGACTTGCAGAGTATAGCTGAAGGACGATTTGTACCTAGGGATTGCTGAATAGAACTAGAAGCTATGAGTGCCAAGGGTTTCAAGATTTTTAAACACAAAAAAGTGCTCTCGTTATGACGTTTTTTGGCTCAAAATCCTTGGATTTCGGTGGAAAATTGTGGAGTAAATTTGGGAACCCATCTCCGAATCTCCCATTTTTCAAGCTGTTTGGCACCTAGATTCGATTTGTGGGCTTTTTCAGCAAGCCCTACCTAATTCCTGGAATCCGTTTGTTCAGTGCCAGCGATCGCGATCGAGATTCCGGGTTTTTTGTGAAATCACCGACACGTGTCCGTAAGGCTTCGGAGTCGGTTGTTGGCGATCCTCTACGAGGGTTCCGCTAACGCACCTCAAGAAAAGTGTGGCTGCGATCGGCAACTGGTAGGACAAAATTATTACTTGACAAAAATTACCCTAACTGGTGATAATCGCAAACCCTAAAATTAAGCTTAAATGTTTGAGGGGCATCACTGCTACGGCGTAATGTCGATCGCCAGCAAATTTACGGATTCTTGCATTAGATTGTGACAAAAACTCAACCTTTATCCGGGTATACACTGCCAGTATTTGCCTGTGCGGCCGCACTTGCAGCTTTGCGGTGCTTACGCGCAGGTATCCAGTCTGTTGATAGCGTATCAGTAAATTTACTGGAACCGCAAATAACGGCAGAAATTCCGATCGAACAGGCGTCTGTACTCAAAACTGGTACCGCTTTAGGAGTGACTCGCTCGGATCCGGGGGACAATCTCGATCTGACTCGCAATACCCCCGTTTGGGCAATGGTGGAATTGGGGAGAGAAGGAGAGGGGGAACAAATACAGATTGTTGGTGGCGAGGGAATTGGACATCATAAAGCAGGTGGAGGAGCGGCAATCTATGATTACGCGATGCGGCTGTTGCGATCAAATCTGAGCCGAGAACTCGCACCGTCCGAAAAAATTACTGTCACCCTGATTCTGCCGTCTGGGCGGCAACTAGCCACCCGCACTTCTAACGAAGCTTTCGGGGTGGTAGAAGGACTTTCGCTGCTGGGTACAACTGGCATTTCTCAACCCCTGAGCGCCCCTGGACAGTTGGAACTTTACCGCGAACAACTGCAACAAAAAGCCGAACTGTTTGACTGTTTGGTTTTCTGCATCGGCGAAAACGGTTTGGACTTGGCGCGACAACTGGGGATTAATCCTGAGAGGCTAGTCAAAACCGCTAACTGGCTCGGCCCGCTGCTGGTAGAAGCAGGATATCAGGGCGTGCAGTCAATTTTGCTCTTTGGCTATCACGGGAAACTGATGAAATTGGCTGCAGGAATTTTTCACACTCACCACCACCTCGCTGACGGGCGCAGGGAAATTCTCACAGCTTACTGTGCTAAAGCTGGAATGCCTGCCGATGCGTGTTCCGCAATTTTTGCGGCAGCGACAGCCGAAGAGGCTCTCGGGCAACTGCGGGCTTTGGACGCCGAGTTTGGGAGCAATTGGGTCGATCGAATTTACGGCGACATCGCCCGACAAATAGACTTGCGGTCATCGGATTGCATTTTTACTCACACTAACTTGCACATCCCCGTGGGCTCGGTGATGTTCGGGCGCGATCGCAAAATTATTGTTAAAAGTGAAATAGGAGATACATTTTTGACCCAAATTTGTTAATGTAGTGTGAATATCCCTGAATTCTGTTTAAAACATCGCTCAGGGATAATATTTAACAAGTAATAATTCTTTGTCCCTAGACCTTAATTATACTAGGTTGCTTGGGGACGCAGTTTTTGATGCCAGAGTTTAATTAATTAATTAGGTAGGGTAAGGATTGAAGTAAATCTATGCTTGCCCTACCTAATTAATAGACTACGAGCGCTGACTGCAATCTAGTATAAATAAGATTTATTCCTAGCGACTAATGCTTGCTCGCCTTCCTCAGTCTTGTAGTGAAGCCGGGACAAATACCTCCCCTACTTTCTGCCCAATTAGCAATTAGCAATTACGCAATAACCGTGACTACTCAAATAAAAAATGAATCAGACCTCACAAACTTTTCTCTGGGGCATATCGATCGCCAGACGATCGTGATTCTCGACTTCGGTTCGCAATATTCCGAACTGATTGCTCGTCGAATTCGTGAAACTCAAGTATATTCAGAAGTTATTTCTTACCGGACTACGGCAGAACAGTTAAAAGCTATCAATCCTAAAGGAATTATTCTTTCAGGAGGCCCGAGTTCTGTATACGATGAAAAAGCACCCCACTGCGACCCAGAAATTTGGAATTTGGGAATACCGGTGTTGGGAGTGTGTTACGGGATGCAGTTGATGGTAAAGCAGCTCGGAGGCACGGTTGAGCGGGCTAAGTTAGCCGAATACGGCAAGGCATCGCTATTTATTGACGATCCTACGGATTTGCTGACAAATGTCGAAGAAGGCAGCACGATGTGGATGAGTCACGGAGACTCCTGTACTGAGCTGCCGACGGGTTTTGAGATCCTCGCTCACACGGACAATACTCCGTCTGCTGCTGTTGCTCACCACGAGAAAAATTTGTACGGGGTTCAGTTTCACCCAGAAGTAGTTCACTCGATCGGCGGAATAGCTTTAATTCGCAATTTTGTTTACCACATTTGCGAGTGCGAACCGACTTGGACGACCGCTACTTTTGTTGAGGAATCGATTCGCGAAATTCGAGAGCAAGTGGGGGATAAACGAGTTTTGCTGGCTCTATCCGGTGGTGTAGATTCTTCTACTTTGGCTTTCTTGCTGCACAAGGCGATCGGCGACCAACTTACCTGTATGTTTATCGACCAAGGGTTTATGCGGAAGTATGAACCAGAACGGTTGGTAAAATTATTTAAAGAGCAATTCCACATTGACGTTGAATATGTTAATGCTCGCGAACGCTTTTTAGCTCAACTTGAAGGGATAACCGATCCTGAAGTAAAACGCAAGCGGATAGGTCACGAATTTATTAACGTATTTGAAGCCGAATCGAAGCGTCTGGGCCCCTTCGACTACCTCGCCCAAGGCACTCTTTATCCTGATGTGATTGAGTCGGCTGACACTAATGCAGACCCGAAAAGTGGCGATCGAGTTGCTGTTAAAATTAAAAGCCACCACAACGTCGGCGGTTTGCCGAAAGATTTGCGATTTAAGCTGATTGAACCGCTGCGAAAACTGTTTAAGGATGAGGTGCGAAAAGTCGGCCGGTCGATCGGGCTTCCGGAAGAAATCGTGAACCGACAACCTTTCCCCGGCCCGGGATTGGCGATTCGGATTATAGGAGAAGTTACCCCAGAGAGACTAAATATTTTGCGGGATGCTGACTTCATTGTTCGCCAAGAAATCAACCGGCACGGATTGTACGGTGAACTTTGGCAAGCTTTTGCAGTTTTGCTGCCGATTCGCAGTGTAGGCGTGATGGGCGATCAGCGCACTTATGCTTACCCGATCGTCTTGCGATTTATTAAGAGTGAAGACGGGATGACGGCTGACTGGGCGCGGGTTCCTTACGATTTGTTGGAACTGATATCGAACCGGATTGTGAATGAGGTTAAGGGGGTGAACCGGGTGGTTTACGATATTACTTCTAAGCCGCCGGGTACGATCGAGTGGGAGTGATTTCTAGTTAGCGATTAAGTAGGCGGACAGATTTTTTGGTCTGTCTACTTAGGATCGCGAATTAAATAACTTACAATTTTAATTGTTATTGTGGGATGGGCGGGACGCCCATCCTTTTTGGACGGGCGGGACGCCCATCCCACCAACTTGTGGAAGTTATTTAATCCCGCATTCCTTATTTTGATTTTTGATAAAAAGTCAACAGTCGTTACTTGTTGACAAGTAGTTGAAAAAGAGGTAGTTCTTCCTATGAAGGTCTGAAACTTTTGCACAGCAGGAAGTTAAGACTCGTGCAAGACGAAAATTATCACGGTGTGATAGTCAAAGGGCCGAATGTGGGTTCTAATTGTTCCACCGCTGCATTGGTTTCAATGTTGTGACTTCGATCACTGGTAACACGGACTTGGTTCACCGAATATTTTCAGTATTATCACGGAAAAAAACCAGCACCATCACTTGCTCTTAGGAGAAACCACGAGATGATTAAGGTGTCGAGTTCAAAACAATCCCATGTCTCCAGTTAATCTTCTCCCCGGCGCTATCAACGAATTAATCGCCACTGTCACCGATACTCACCGCGTTACCAAGGCTGACCGCTACGGCATGATGGCCGCCATCCTTGATGAGTCCATCAGTGAAGAAGAACGTGGCTCACTCGATCGTCTGATTCGCTCCCTGGTCAAAGGTCGGATTCAAGTCAGTGATGAACTCTCCATCGTCTCGTAAGCAGAAAGCTCGTTGAGAACTCGACACTCTAAAAGAGCTTTCGATTGGGAAAGTTTAGACCATTGAAATACTCACCGGTCTGAAGACGCGGTGATTCTTGACGCTTCATCGGGATCTGCTAACCGTTGCTAGTCTGACAATCCCGAGCGCGCCCGTTTTGAGTCGTGGCGATTCCCCATCCCGACTTTTTGTATGATTCTTGAAGCATTTTGATCTCTATCCTGCTCAGTACCACAACTGGGACAAAGCACTGAACGAACAGACAAATCGATTTTACCCCATTTAAAACCACAGTCCGCACAAACTTGGCTAGTAGGCTCCCACCTACTAATCACTTGAAACTCTCTGCCAAATTTTTCAGACTTAGCCTCACAGAGTGTCCTAAATTCTCTCCATCCTTGCTGACTAATCGCCCTTGAGAGTTTCCGGTTTTTCACCATTCCTGACACGTTCAAATCTTCCCAAATAATTACTTGGTTTTCCTTGACTATTTTGGTTGATAATTTGTGGAGGAAATCTTTACGGGTGTCGGCAATACGGTTGTGCAATTTAGCAATCTTGATTCGTGTTACGTTTCTTCTTTTAGAGTCTTTCGGTTGACGGGCTAATTTGCGCTGAAGTTTACGGATTTTTCGGTCTAACTTTCTGTAGTTAGGACTTGCCGCTTTTTCGCCATCACTCATCACTGCGAAAGTTTTGATTCCTAAGTCGATTCCGATACTTGGGTTTTTCGCTTCAGAATGAATGGGTTCAACTTCTACCACAAAACTCAGAAAATAACGATTTGCACAATCTTTGATTACTGTGACCGAACTAGGTTCAGATGGTAGCGTTCTTGACCATATTGGGTTAACAACGCCAATCTTGGCTAAATAGACACCGCTATTTTTTAGGGAAAAACCTCCAATTCTCAATCGTGCCGACTGACTATTGGTTCTTTTTTTGAACTTAGGATAGCCAACCTTACGACCTTTTCGTTTTCCCTTACAGGAGTCGAAAAAGTTCTTGAAAGCTGTTTCCAAATCCGCTACAGATTGCTGTAGGGGGATATTGGAAACTTCGCTCAACCAAGCTCTTTCTTCGGTCTTTTTCGCTTGGGTGATCACGATTTTTTGCAGGTCGGCCGAACTTGGCTTTTTTTCAGACGGCTTGCAGAGGGCCAGACTATCGTTCCAGACCTTTCGGACGCATCCAAACAGCCGCGCCAAGCTCTGCTTCTGTTCTGTCGTCGGATAAAATCTGTACTTGAATCTCGCCTTCATGTTTATACTAATATTGGTCTGTAGGTTTGATTATATATTGGTTTGCAAGTAATGACAACTGTTTACCGCCGCGAGCGCCATT
>NZ_JAUBRI010000072.1:0-33017 GCF_036701795.1 Microcoleus sp. N9_A1 | reverse complement strand
AATTGCAGGAATTTACAATTATGACCTGTATTTATCATTACAACAGGCGAGTACTTGATATTTTCGCAGGAGGTCTAGTGTATGCTAATTCTCCTGATTCAGGTAAATTAGTGACAAACCTAAATTCAGTTCGTGTTTCTAAATCTGAAAAAGTCACTAATCTTACTTGAACTTTTCGTTTGTCACTCCACACTTCATAAGTTCCATTCTCCTTCATGTTGATAGTATAATTATTCTTAATTCGTAGTACAAAATATTGATTTTTTTGTTTCATTAATGCTTGAACGCGTTCAGAGCTAGAAAAGCCTCTATCCATTACAGCGACTCCATTTTGAGGTATGGCTGCTATAGTTTCATCTCCATGCTCACTGTCATGACCTTGGCCAAAATGAATGTGTACTCCATCAATTATTCCCCGTTCATTGTCCGTTCCAGCAAATAATTTTACTTAATGGTATTCCTGTTGCCATAGTAATTTACTTGTCAAGGTAACTATCGTTGAATCTAAAGGGAATAAGCTGAGACAATTTTTGTTAATTAATTGACGTTTTATATCGGCTTGTAATCTTTCAAATATTTTTACAAAAACATCAATATCTCTATGCTTACTAGCCTTGGAAAAAGTTGATATGTCTAGGGAAATATCTCGACTGTTTAAACGGGAAAATAGGGAACGCATAGTATCCAGACTTTGGTCAAAACTAAACCCTAGCCAGCAGGAGACAAATGTGAAGCTATCTAAAACTGGATAATCATCATCATCGTAAATGGGCGAGATACCGTTTGACAATTTTGGGGAAGTTAGAAAATAGCATTTCAGTTGATTATTAATATTTTATAACTCTGCAATTATACATTTTTGGGCCAATTTTAGCAATCTTTTCCTATCATTCAACACTTCTGGGTGTAACCATTTGATTGAATAATCATTAAATATCCATTCTTATTAAGAAACCCTGAAAGCTTTTATTTTCGTACCTCTTGAGAATTAAGCTGTTAATTTAGCGAATGCTTGAATTCTAGAATTCCTTCTGTGACTACGTTTCAGATACCTGAATCCTTACGCTATACCTTTCTTTAGGTATCTTAACATAGTTTTGTTTTTTTTCGCCGACCTACTTAGTGACTTAAAGTTATCATCGGTGAGGCTGTTTTAGTTGCAATTTGATACTGGCATTTATTACCATTTGCTGAGTTTTCAAAGTCGGAAAAAAAAGGAATTTGTATTTAGTGAGTAAGTAGTTATCTGTGTGCTTGTGTAACTTAGATACTAGGTTGTTAATCTTGACGCGAATAGGGGCTGTGGTTTTACTGATTCTATAACGCCTAAGTTTCTTGAATTCTCGAATTTTGGCCAGTCAAATGATAGACATTAGGTGATCGGGCGGAGGTGATCATCTGTAAATTAGATTAATATCTAATTGGCTGCTTTCCAACATTTCTGATCCGTTAAGCTTACGTCACAAAGGTTCAGACACCCAAGAAGAATTAAAGTAATATTTACTGATCCCAAACTAGAGTTGCTCAAAATTTGCATTGGGGACTGATGCAGCCGACGATCGGGCAGTGACCGATCGCAGATAATTAATCAAAATATATTTCAAAAGGGCGATCGAGGCTTTCGTAAAAGCTATCATCACAGAACATAGGTCATCTTTAATTTAGTACAGCTAACTGCGTCACCACGGGCGCTGTAATTTGAGCAAACAATTTGGGAAAATAGAATTAGCCTGGGAAGGGGACACACCCCGCCCCGCTTTTCTCTCCCGGCACGGGGAATCCCCAAGTGATTTGCCCTGACGCTATAACGAGAGTATCCCGCAAGTTAATCAGGTAAGTAAGCAACTTAGCACTCAACGAACAAGATTTGATTGCAAGCACCGGCAAATCCCTCCAACATATCGTCAATGTGTGGACGAAGCTTAGAGGGGACAGCGAGCTTACACTGGAGAGATAGGGATTGAGCAAGAAAATGATAGCTGATCCATAAGCAAAGAATACGGGGGTTAAAACCCCGCGTTGGTTTTCCTCTCAGCACTCTGTGTGACTGAGTTTCCCACCTATTGAGTGTTTTTTATGACTAGCACATCCCCGCCTCGCTCCACATCCCTAGTTTCTGTGAGCCAATTTCCTCCGGCTCTCACCAAGATGATTCAGTCGGGTTACGTCAACGGCGAGCAAGTGAAGCAAGCTCAAATTGAAAGCCAGAAGTCGGGCAAGCGTTTGACGGAGGTATTAGAAGCACTTACCGGGCAGCCGTTACCCCCAGAATTGCTGCGACTTTACAAGAAGCAGCAGATGTTTGAACGGAAGATAGTCTACGGCGTTGAAGCATTTGACCCGGAGATGAGCGAAATGTCTAACGAGCAACTCGGAATTATGCTCGACGCGTTGAAGATTTCGATCGACATTTGTCACCAAGGTCGGTTTTTACCCGTAGCGAAGACTGAAACTGAGCCTGCGGCGGTTTTAGTGGCAATGGTAGATCCCGATAACCTCAACGCCATAGAAGATTTGCGGCGGATTTTACAGCCTCATGGCTTGGCTTTGCAGCGACGGGTGATTACACCAGACGACTACCAGGACATTACTTCTGCCTATCAAGACGACCAAGTTAAGAGGGAAGCTAAAAAAGCTGAAATCGAAAAACAGAGAAAGATGGACTTAGGGGAGGGAGATTTTGGCGAGCTCTCCCTAGAAGAGGAGAGTAGCGACCAAGAAGACCTCGCTAACACCTTGGACGATGCGGAGGCTGCTCCCGTAATTAAGGCCGTCAATATCATTTTGGCTAAAGCTTTGTCGGAAAAGGTGTCTGACATCCACGTAGAACCTCAAGAAGAGTTCATGCGGATACGGATGCGGAAAGACGGGGTGCTGCAAGAGTATTTCCGGTTTCCCAAGCAGGTAGTCGCATCGATTACGGCTCGTTTCAAGATTATTGCCAACCTGGATATTGCCGAACGCCGACAAGCTCAAGACGGCCGCATCCGCCGGGTGTTTGAGGGACGCACGGTGGATTTCCGGGTGAACAGCTTGCCTTCCCGGTACGGCGAAAAAATCGTGCTGCGGATTTTGGACAGTTCCAGCACTCAGTTGGGTTTGGGTTTGTTAATCTCCGACGAAGAAACTCTGGCCTTAGTGCGAGAAAGTGCTAGCCGTCCGTTCGGACTGATTTTGGTGACGGGGCCGACGGGTTCGGGCAAGTCAACTACTCTGTACTCGATTCTGGCGGAACGGAACGATCCGGGGGTTAATATCAGTACGGCCGAAGACCCGATCGAATATGCTTTGCCAGGAATTACCCAATGTCAAGTAATTCGGGAAAAAGACTTGACTTTTTCCAACATTCTGCGGGCATTTTTGCGGCAAGACCCTGACGTGATGCTGGTTGGAGAAACGCGGGACAGGGAAACAGCAAAAACTGCTCTGGAAGCTGCTTTGACGGGACACTTGGTGCTGACGACGCTGCACACCAACGACGCAGCCGGGGCAGTCGCGCGTTTGGCCGAAATGGGGGTAGAACCGTTCATGGTTTCAGCCGCTCTGTTGGGCGTGTTGGCTCAGCGTCTGATGCGGCGCGTTTGCGACAAATGCTGCATTCCTTACCAGCCTACTGCCGCAGAACTCGGCAAGTACGGTCTATCGGCTTCTCAAGAAATTGATCTAACTGTTTACAAAGCCAACACTGTACCGGTGGAGGAAAGGAAAGAACTCGCAGAACGCGAGCAACTTTGTCGGAAGTGCGGCGGGCTAGGCTACAAAGGACGGGTAGGGGTTTACGAGTACCTGAAAAATACTGAGCGGCTTCAAACTCTGATTACTCAAGGAGCTCCCACAGAGCAAATTAAGGAAGCAGCAGTAGAAGAAGGGATGAAAACTTTGTTGGCTTACAGCTTGCAGTTGGTGCGGGAAGGCGCGACTACCTTTGAAGAAGTCGAGCGGGTGACGTTTACAGACTCGGGCCTGGAGGCGGAAATGAAAGCCAAACGCAAGCAGGGGCTTACCTGCAAAAGTTGTCGGGCCGAATTGAAGCCGGAGATGCTGGATTGTCCGTACTGCTTGACACCACGCTTTTTGGATTGATTCAGCAGTTAACTGTCAACCCTTCTCTAAGCAAGCGGGCAAGCTGTCAACTGTCAACCCTTCTCTAAGCAAGCGGGCAAGCTGTCAACTGTCAACCCTTCTCTAAGCAAGCGGGCAAGCGGGCAAGCTGTCAACTGTCAACTGTCAACTGTCAACTGTCAACTGTCAACAGTCAACTGTCAACTGTCAACTGTTGACTGTTAACTGAGCTAGATTGGTCAATAACTATCAATTTGATCGAGGAGAGGTATCTATGGGTCTGATGATTGAAGACGTACTGGAGTCCCTGGTAGAGCAAGGGGGTTCGGACATACACATCCAAGCGGGCGCGCCTATATTCTTCCGAGTCAGCGGTAAACTAACTCCTCAGACGCAATACGGCGACATTCTGTCGGCTGAGGAAGTGCAGATCCTGATTTTCCAAATGCTCAACAATATGCAGCGCAAGCAGTTGGAAATGGAGTGGGAACTCGACTGCGCTTACGGCGTTCGGGGATTGGCTCGGTTCCGCGTTAATGTCTACCGGGAGCGGGGTGCTTGGGCTGCTTGTATGCGGGCTCTGGCTTCTAAGATTCCTAATGCAGATGCTTTAGGCGTGCCGCAGATTTTGCGGGATCTGACGGAAAGACCCAGGGGTATGTTGTTGGTGACGGGGCAAACAGGTTCCGGGAAAACTACTACGATGGCGGCTTTGTTGGATCTGGTCAACCGGACGCGGGCGGAACACATTCTAACAGTTGAAGATCCGATCGAATATGTGTTTCCTAATATCAAGAGTTTGTTTCACCAGCGCCAAAAGGGCGAAGATACTAAGAGCTTTGCTAATGCGCTGAAAGCTGCTTTGCGCGAAGATCCTGATGTAATTCTGGTGGGGGAAATGCGGGACTTGGAAACGATCGGTCTGGCAATTTCGGCTGCAGAAACGGGTCACATGGTGATGGGAACGCTGCACACTAATTCGGCGGGTGCAACGGTCGATCGGATTTTGGACGTGTTCCCGCCAATTCAACAACCCCAGGTTCGCGCCCAGGTATCTAACTCTCTGGTGGGAATTTGCAGCCAAAATTTGGTAGTGAAAGTTGGGGGCGGCCGCTGCTGCGCTATGGAAATCATGGTAAATACTCCAGCTATGGCTAACTTGATCCGGGAGGGCAAAACTCCCATGATTTACTCGCAAATCCAAATGGGAGCAAAATTGGGCATGAGGACGATGGAAATGGCCCTCGCTGAACTTTACAAGAGCGGTAAAGTCACTTGGGAATCGGCAATGGCCAAGGCTTCTAAGGCTGACGAACTCGAACGCTTGATCGGCCCGGCACCTGTTGGTGGCGCCAAGGTAGGAGCTCATTAATTCAGTCTGCAGTCATTAGTCAGAAGTCAGCAGGCTGAATTAATGACTGATGACTGATCAGTCATAACTTTTAATAAATTTTCAGAGGTGAGCTGTGGCTACCAACGTTATCCGCCAAAAACCGAAAGGTGGCTTTGATTTCAGTAAGATTCAGGAGCAAATCGAGTATAACCTTACCAGTCTTACTGTTAAGGATATGGCTATTTTTGCTCGTCAGTTTGCGGCTATGTTTAATGCAGGGGTGGCGATCGTGAGATGCCTTTCCGTGCTGCACGAGCAGTGTTCTAATGCTAAGTTGAAGCGAGCACTCAGGAGCATGAATGCTGACGTGCAGGAGGGGATAAACTTGGCAGAGGCGATGGCTAAGTTTCCTGATGTTTTTGACCAACTGTTTATCAGTATGGTGGCGGCGGGAGAAGTCGGGGGGGTGCTAGATGAAACCCTAGACCGTCTGGCGCTGATGATGGAAAAAAATCACAAGACGGAGGCTGAAATTAATTCGGCAATGTCTTATCCGAAGACAGTGTTTTCCATCGCGATCGTGATTTTTTTCGCAATGACTATATTCTTGCTGCCAACTTTCGCTAAAATCTTTAAGGATATTGGTGCAGATTTGCCTGCTTTTACGCTGTTTATGCTGGCAATTAGTGCGTTTTGTACAGCTTGGCCTCCCATCCAACAAATAACAGTTATTGGGGTGATTATTGCGCTCAAATTTGCCTTTGATATGTACTACAAAACTCCAATCGGCCACTTGCAAATTGATCGGATTGCGATGAAGTTGCCGATTTTTGGAGATTTGATTGAAAAATCGGCTGTGGCTCGGTTTTGCGTGATATTTGGGTCGCTGACGCGATCGGGCGTGCCGATTCTCAGTTCTTTGGAAATTGTGCGAGATGTGGCAGGTAATCAGGCGATATCGAATGCGATCGAATATGCGAGACAGGAAATTCAAAGCGGCGGCATGATCAGTATTGCTTTGCAAGAACAAGCTGTTTTTCCGTCTTTGGCCATTCAAATGATGGCAATTGGTGAGGAGACAGGGGAACTTGACAAGATGCTGATGAAAGTTGGCGCTTTCTACGAAACGGAAGTGGAAGAAGCAGTAAAAGGACTTACCAGTATGCTAGAACCTCTGATGATTGTGGTCGTCGGTGGTATCGTAGGTTCGATTTTGCTGTCGATGTATCTGCCGATGTTCGCAGTGTTCCAGAAGCTGTAAAAAAGGGCTAATTAGTTATTAGTTATTAGTTAGTAGCAATTAACGCATGACCAATGACTATTCCCATCGTTCCCAGGCACTGCCTGGGAAGACCTTTGGAGGAGGCACAGCCTCGATTAAAAGGAGGAGACCGAGGCTCTTCCTCCAAATCTTCATTAAGCTGTCGCGCATTTAAATTGCATATTCGAGGCGGGCGAGACACCCCACTCATTGTTTCATGGTTTTTTGACAGACAATTTAAATGCCGCAACAGCTTACCAAGGTCTTCGCATTGGTGACAACTTACGAAAATGTCACAAAAGTCAAGTAGGATAGGCATACATATTTAACTGCTGCCCAATCCTGGCTTTAGACTCCAGGGTAAACGCATCTTAATTTGGCATTGCTGAATTGAGGTATGATTAGGAAGCTTGCCGCTGGCAGTTAAGGTCGAATAGTGTTCAAATCAGAGTATCTAAATGATTACTTGAAGATGAAATGGGAACGTCCGAGAATTTGAGGAGCGTGGATTAATAAACGAATCGAATGTTTGAGCATTTCTTCGGATTTAGAATAACAAAGAGTTTTTCTATTTAATCAATCCAAATAATGTCTGATATCCTTTCCTTTCGAGCGACCGCGATTTTTGTAGGGCGGGTTCACCAACAATACCTCCAATAATAGACAATCTCAAAAACCAGCCCCAACCGGGATATTATGGTTAATCGATCGGACATGATATGAGTCTTGTATTTTCACTGCAAGTCATCTAAGTTTGAGAGATGATTTGGCCACGATCAGGAATAAACATTGGATAAACTTTCGGGCTATCTGTTACGTAAAAATAGCATTTCCATTTCTCAAAGCTCTCCCATAAAGGTTTAAATGTTTGGGCACTATGATCCCCTAAAACCCATCCTAAAATTCCTGCTTTGAAGTGGTCTACTGCTGTCCACAGCCAGATGCAAGTTTTTTTTGAGCCAATAAATGTTTTTCTAATTCATCCCATTCTCCGACATCGGGAATTGTGTCTGCTTCGTAAGCCTCTGGCAGAAGTTTTCCCACCTGTTTGACCCAACTAATTATTGTTGTATGATGAACACCTTGGATTCTTTCTATGGCTCGAAAACCCATACCATTGACATACATCTTTAGGCATTCGTGCTTAACTTCTTGAGAGTAACCTTTATGGGATTGGTAGGATTCTATGAATTGCCTACCACACTCAACACAAAGATAATTCTGTTTACCTTTTTTATGGCCATTTTTATTGATATGACTTGATTTACATTAGGACATTTCATAGGCTTTGACTTTTCGTTAATTGTTTTTATCAATTTATCTTTGAACTAATCATACCTTAGTTCAGTAACGCCGCTAATAAATATGGTTCACTTTAACGTTGCATTTCAACACTTTAACTCCTTCACCGACATTACCCTATCCCTGGCGAAAACTTTACACCAAATGGGAATTCCTATTTCGGTCGAACCTTCAACAATAGCATCTCATCTCAGCGGCAATTCGACAGCAGAAGAAAACGACCTGCTAGCGAAGTGGATGAACACCACACCCTCAGATTTATTTCAGATAAAATGGTCTCATTACTGGAAACCTTATTTTTTAAAAGAACTCAAGGGACATCTCAACTTAGAATTTTTTGCTATCAATTACGAATGCGCCAAAAACAGTGATGATTATGATTACTGGATTTACGATGCTGTCAATAACTTATCCCACAAACTAGCCGTCAGCTAATATTCTAAAAACGTCTTAATAAAAGCTGGATGTCCGGCAACCAACGTATCAGTAATGCCTCTAGGTTTCAATCCTTTAATCTCGCAACTCTATTTTCCCCGACCGCAAAAGACCAAAAAAGATGTAAAGCATATTCTGCACATGACCAATTCTTTTGATTTGTATAGATTTGGCACGGATGTCGCCATTCAAGCTTTTTGTGAAGAGTTTAAAGATGATTCTAACGTAGAGTTAATTATCAAAGATGGTGGCAAAAATCCTGATGTTATAGTGGAACATCTCGTCAATATAGAAAAGCGCCTCGGCAAGTTAAAACCAAAAATTTTGATCATCCCTAAATTTTATAATAAAGCAGAACTAGCTAATTTATACTTGTCAGCCAATGCTTTTTTAGCTCCCTTTCGCGGCGAGGGTTTTGCGATTAAAATTTTGGATGCCTTTGCAGCAGGTTTGCCCGTTGCTATGACGATGTACGGCGGCCCGACTGAGTACGCCAATGCTGATAACTGCTATCCCATTGCTTACGATCTAGTTCCCGTCGGAAAGTGTTACGATACTCAGTATCTAGAAATCAGAAATGCTCCTCATTGGGCAGAACCAAATGTTCAGTCTGTTCGCGAACAGTTGCGAAAAATTGTTGAAGACCCGATGCGTTTTCAGGTAGCTCAAAAAGCTAGAGAGACGGCGGATTTATTTAATTGGGAAGCTGCCGCTCAAAAATTGCTAAGATTAATGCGAGAATTGTTTTAGGAGCGAAAATTATGGGACTCGAACGCAAAATGTTTAGGGGAATGTTTTCACCCGGGGAGGTGGTACGATTGAAACAGCCTTGTTTTACTCCCGGGCGATTGTTTGAGCCAGGAAAATATAACGCTGATGAGCTGCCGGATATCGCTTTTGATATGGGTTTGGTAGACCATTTGCCACCAGTCAAAGGCAACAGTTCCGAAAATCTCAATGTTCAGAACCCGTCAGCTCAAAACCTTGAGGACTAAACTCCCCTTTGCAGTAAGGACTTCAGTCCTAAAAATTCCTGTTTGTAGTAAGGACTTTAGTGATGAAAATTAAAATAAATCATCAAAGATTCAAGTCCTGACTGCAAAAAAGATAAAGCCAATTTAACCATTTTGCTCTATCTGGGCAATTAACTCTTTTAAAACTTGACTAGCTTTATTGTTCTCTATCTGACAAGTTCCGGCATTCTGGTGTCCACCGCCGCCATATCTTAACATTAACTCCCCAATATTAGTTTTAGAAGTTTTGTTAAAGATTGACTTGCCAACTGCGAAAACAGTATTTTGTTTTTTTAGTCCCCAAAGTACGTGAATCGATATATTGCACTCGGGGAACAAAGCATAAATTACAAAACGATTTCCCGCATAAATCACCTCTTCGTTACGCAAATCCAAAACAACTAAATTATTATAAACTTGGGCGCATCGCTGTATTTGCTCTTTAAATTTTTCTTCTTGCTCGAAGTAGAGGTCTACTCTTTCTTTTACATCAGGAAGCTGCAAAATTTCATCGATGGTATGATTTTTGCAGTAATCGATTAACTGCATCATTAACTGATAATTGGAGACCGTAAATTCTTTAAACCTTCCCAAGCCGGTTCGGGCGTCCATTATGAAGTTTAACAATACCCATTCTTGCGGATGCAGAACCTCTTCTTGGGCGAATTGAGCAGAATCTGATTTGTCAACTGCCGCCATCATCGCCTCAGAAATATCAGGAAACTTTGCTTTGCCTCCATAATATTTGTACAGTACTCTAGCTGCAGAAGCTGCATAGGGATCGATGATGTGGTTAATTTTGATTTTCTCGTGTCTGAGAGTTTCGCTGAAGTGGTGATCGAAAGCTAGATGAACTCCATCAACATAGGGTAAATTGGTGCTAATATCGTTATTTGTTATTTCGATTTTCCCATCCTGCATATCTTTAGGATGCACGAATTTAATCTCGTCGATCATATCGAGTTCTTTGAGCAAAACGGCACAGACAAGACCGTCAAAATCGCTGCGGGTGACTAATCTGTATTTTTTAGTGAGTGGCATATGCTTTTGTGATGCGGAGGAACTGATCACCAGCTAATATAACGTATTACCCGATCGCTTTCCAATATGAACGCAGACCCTTACGCTTGGATAGAGAAGGCCCTGGACACAGTTCGCCGTGCCGATTGGTATCGATCGCCACAATCGATCGATAGTTGCCCCGGGCCTGTGGTAAAGTTAGCAGGCCACAGCCTGATTAACTTTGCCAGCAACGATTATCTGGGACTTGCCGGCGATGACAGGTTAATTCAAGCTGCTATGGCTGCAACTAAGGAATTTGGTACGGGTGCGACGGGTTCGAGGTTGGTCAGCGGACACCGCAATTTGCACCGACAGCTAGAACAAGCTATTGCTAATTTAAAACAAACTGAAGATGCTTTAGTGTTCAGTTCGGGATATTTGGCGAATCTAGGGGCGATCGCATCCGTTGTCGGCAAGCGCGATTTGATATTATCTGACAAGTACAACCATTCGAGCCTGAAAAACGGAGCCACACTCAGCGGTGCAACTGCCCTAGAGTACAGTCACTGCAATCTTGAGGATTTAAAGGCCAAGCTAGAGCAAAATCGCGCCAGGTACCGCAAGTGTTTAATTATTACCGATAGCGTCTTCAGCATGGATGGGGACTTGTGTCCGCTGCCGCAGTTGTTAGCTGTGGCAGGAAAATTTAACTGCATGGTATTAGTAGATGAAGCTCACGCTACAGGAGTTTTCGGTGCTAGCGGTGCTGGTTGTGCAGAACATTTCGGGTGTACGGGAAGACCACTGATTCAAGTGGGGACACTCAGCAAAGCTTTGGGAAGTTTAGGTGGTTACGTTGCGGGCTCTGCTGCTTTAATTGATTTTCTGCGTAATCGAGCTGCCAGTTGGATTTATACTACAGCATTGACGCCTGCTGATGCGGCGGCTGCTTTGGAAGCTGTGAGGATTGTACAGCAAGAACCAAAACGCCGAGTTCGGTTGCAACAAAATATCGAAACTTTTAAATATTGCGCGATTACCAATCACCAATTACCAATTAGCAATTCCCTCTCGCCAATTTTCAGTCTTCCGTTAAAAAATGCAGCGGCAGCTTTAACAGTAGGCAGCAAACTCAAGGACATGGGTATTTTTGCTCCGGCGATTCGGCCTCCGACTGTAAGCGTGAGTCGAATTCGGATTTCGCTGATGGCAACTCACGAGCTCGCACACCTTCAGCAGTTGGTAGAGGCGCTGAAGCAAGTTGTGAGTTTTGAGTAAATGTTGGGTACGGCATAAGTACCCTACCCTTTGAGTAAATGTTGTGAGATGGGGAGAATTTCTACTTCTGCCTTCTGCCTTCTGCAGCTCTAGACTTCTGCAGCTCTAGCTTTCGTCCTTCGGCAGCTCTAGCGTTCTGCCTTTTTTTTGATTGTCAAGAAATCGCTATTGACTTATGACCAATCTTATACAGGAGTTTGGTCGATCGGTCAACAACTGTAAATTTTTTGTAAATTTAGATACTTTTTGGAATTTAGCGCTATATTAGAGAAGTAGCAGGTACACCAAATTTAATATAAGGAACGTCCACCATGAACACAAATCGTCAAAACGTAAAAAAAGTAGCAGAAACCCACCGCGCTAACATTCACAAGCAACTCATGCACCGCATAGAAGTAGCGAGATCCAGTGGGAACCAAGATTTGGTTCGGGTGCTTGAAGAGGAAATGAGACAGCTTTAAAGAAGTTGCAACTAGAATTTGCCCGTAGTTTGGTTTAGAGGGTTGTGCGAGAAATGCAGAATTCCGGCAACCACTACCTGTTAAGTTTTGACTCCTCTCTTAGTTGGTAGAAAAAACCCCGGTTTCTTGAAGAAACCGGGGTTTTTTATTGATAAGGAAGAAAAAAGAAGGAAGAGGGAACAGCCCTGCACGCACAAACTCTATCTGTAGGCTGCGCCTCGGCCCACAGAGACTCTACCAATAGCGGATTGAACAATTTTTTGCGTAAGTTATGAAGTCAGAAGGAAGAGGGAAGATGGAAGAACAAGACTTACGCTGTATTCCTTCTATTTTTACACTATCTGTATTCAGTTGACAGTTGACTTGGGATAGCGACCTCTACCTGGAAGGAAGAGGATTGGAGTAATGAATAGTCTTCTTTTAATTTCTCCCGCTTATGGGTTCCGGCTTTAAACCAATTCTTTCTGGTAGGTAATAAATTGCGCCTCGGCGCACCCTACTAATAACCACAGGACTTACGCAACTGGCAGATGGTGAGGGTGCGATCGCCCCCTCACCCATTAATTTAAGCAGTCCGGGGCACTGACAAGTGGACAGTCGCGACAAACTACCGGACTAAATCCAGCACAAATTACCTACAAAAACTGTTTGTTATTCGTTGGAAAATTGAGCAATTTCCTAGGGAAATCAAGCAACTTACCGGGAGATAATATTGGCATTGCCGTCTAGCTATAGTACCAATAAATCCTATTGCTTGCCATGAATTTTTGTGGTTAGCTGTCAAAACTTTAGCGAATAAAAATCGTCAAACAATATATAAAATTAAACAAAAAATACTATCAAAATCTTTAATTGAGCAACTAAAACTTGCCGAAATTCCGATATTTATTGTCTAATTTTATGGGGCTGGTATACGGAACTGTGACAGTTGCGTAAGTTCTAGCCAATTTCTATATAATGCCTGAATTCCCTAAACACCCAACGACTTAGCGGAAGCCTCAACGGCATGGCTAAAAGAACGCGAAATTTGCAAAAGTCAGAAGTCACAAATAAAATGTAATATTGAATGTAATATTGAAGATGGATTGAGATAGATTTTCCTGGTTGATTGGGAAAGGCTGCTTTGCCAAAATTTAAGACTAGGAACAATACTTAACAAAAAAAAATTATATCTATAAAGCTGAACATCGGGTAGCGACTGCAAAATCCAAAAAAAAATAAGTAAAACTGATGGCGACAGACATCCGACACCAGCCAGAAAACGGCTACCACTCAGAACCAACTCAGCCTTCCCCAATAGAAAATCTTAACAGCCGATCGCTCATGCGTCTACCCCGAAGCCTGAGTGCCGTCGAAACATCAGGCTTTGGCCTCACAGGTCACGCCAATTGGTTTACCATCGCCACAGCCATCCAAGCAGCGATCGGGCCTAGCGCCATCTTCGTCTGGTTGCCCGGTATTATCATGGGCATGATGCTCAATCTACAGGTAAAACGCATCGGTGAGTATTTCCCAGACATGGCTGGGGGAACGCCCAACTATACCGCCCGAATGCTGAAAAATTATCCGGGTCTGGGAAGCTATGCAGCGATCGGCTACTTTTTAAGCTGGGTAGCAACATTGCCAATTTCTGCGATCGTACTGACGCAGCTAATCAAAGTCAACCTCAATAGTTTAGGTTTTAGCTGTCCTGAAACTTTACTAAATATTACCTTCACGCTCCTACCCTTCATTTTGACATTCAGCGGCACTCGCGCCTTAAGTATTCTGCACGCCTTTTTTGTGTTGCCCACAGTCGGCGTATTATCCGTTTTTTCCATTTATGGTCTATTCTGGTTAGCTTTTTCCCCAAACAGTCCCGGCTTTTTCCCCGCAACTTGGCCGGAATTCACCTTTATTGATTGGGCTAAATGGTTTTACTTTGGTACATACATCTTCTACTGCTGTGACTCCGCCGCCAGTTTCGTAGCGGATAGCCGCAACCCTACTAAAACCTTGCAGTTTCTCAAAATTTCCGCACTGGGGATGCTGCCTGTGATTTTAGGAGGTGCTTGGGTACTGATGCGCTTGGCTACCGCTCCTGGTCTGAAAGATGACGTATTTTTGAATGTATTAGCTGCCTGTCAGGTATTATGGGGGCCCGGGGTTACCACCCTTGTCACCTTTCTAGTCGTCGCAAGCTGTCTTCTGAGTTGCGCGACTATTGTTTCCAACTGCCCCCGGATGTTGTACCAACTTGCCGTAGATGGGCATATTTCGCCAACATTCGCAGTTGTATCCCGACGGGGTGTATTTGGATTTGGGCTTGTCTTTGTTTTGGTTCTCAGTTTAATCTGTCTAGCTTGGGGAAATGTGCCTCGGCTTGTGGCAATTACTAATGTTGGCTTGGTTGTCTGCCTGATGATGTTCCATCTCTCACTATGGCTGCGACGGGGTAGGCCAGAAATTCGGTGGCCTTGGTGGTCGCTGGCATTCTTCGTAGTAGATGCGGTAGTTCTAGTCGTGGGAGGCTTGGCTTGGGGCTGGCAAGACTTTATCATTGGGTTGTTTTTTCCCATTGCCATTTTAGCAGTGGATGCAGGGATGAGTCGCATTGCCTTTGCCCCCTTCCATCCGTCATGGTGGATTCGGCTTTACCGCAAAAGTAGCAAGGTTAAAATCCCAGATTTTGTAGCCTATCAGGTTGTAGTTTTGATCTTGCTAATCGTCAGCGCTGTTGCTGTCGGCTGGATTTTTGGCCTCAAATTATATGCTAATTCTAGTGTTGGTTTGAATCTATTGGTAGTGGTACTCCTGACAGTTGCTTTTGTGGGGGTGGCCATCGCCTGCTGGACGAGTTTACCCCAAGTCGTCTCAATGGATGAAGCACGAGAGGGAGCAGAACAACTATTTACCATTGCGCTGGATGCGATCGTAGTGCTGGATGAAAAAGGTGTAATTCGTCAGACTAATCCCGCTGCTGAAAGCGTCTTCGGAATAGATTCTACTAGGCTAATTGGGTCTCACCTCAACAAATTATTACCCGGATTAGGGGTTCAGCCCGATCGGTGGCTTAGTCGCAGCGAACAAAATCTCAAGCTACCCGATGGAGACCCCCGCATCCTGGAAGTTGCCATCTCAGACCGATTCTCTCAAGATGCTTCCCTTTCCAATCGGGATCTGCAAGAATATGTTGCGATCGTCCGCGATATCACCGATCGCAAACAAGCCCAGAAAGCCCTGCAAAAGGCTAATGAGGAACTAGAAATCAAAGTCGAGGAGCGGACATCTGAACTCACCCATACTGTAGAACAATTGCAGAATGAAATTCAAGAACGCCAGCGGATCGAAGAAAATCTCAGAGCTATGCAAAATCAGATAGTTGTCCAAGAAAAACTAGCTTCTCTGGGTAGTTTAACAGCAGGGATTGCCCACGAAATCCGAAACCCATTAAACTTTGTCAACAATTTCTCAGAAGTTTCGGTCGAATTAACCGAAGAACTGTTTGCAGAATTAGAAAATCAAGGAGAACGGTTAGAGCCAGAAACCAATGAATATATTGCCGAGCTATTAACCGATCTCAAAGGAAATCTTAAAAAAATCAATCAACACGGTCAAAGAGCAGACAAAATAGTTGGCAATATGCTGTTGCATTCGAGGGGACAAAGCGGCCATTGGGAAGCCACAGATATAAATAGTTTGTTGGTCGAATATATCAATCTAGCCTATCACGGGATGCGAGCTAAGGAAACTGCTTTTAACATTACCATAGAAACCGACTATGACAGTGACATTGGCCAAGTAGAGGTCGTGCCACAAGACATAGGTAGGGTTTTTCTTAACATTATTAGCAATGCTTGCTATGCAGCCCATAAAAAGCAACAAGAAATGGGGTCAGGATTTTCACCTATACTTGACGTGAAAACTCGAAATCTGGACGGTCGGATTGAAATCCGCATTCGCGATAATGGCCCAGGGATAACGCCAGAGGTACTTGATAAAATTTTCAATCCCTTTTTTACTACAAAGCCACCAGCAGAAGGTACTGGTTTAGGTCTTTCTATCAGTCACGATGTTGTCGTCCAGCAACATCGCGGAGAACTAAAAGTTGAAACAGAAGTAGGAAACTACACAGAGTTTATCATCATATTGCCGAAAAAAATAGCCGAAATTAAGGAGTTAAGAAAATGAAAGTAATGGTTGTAGACGACGAGGAAGATATTCAATCTTTGTTTACTCAAAAGTTTAGAAAAGAAATCAAAGCAGGGCAAATTCACTTTTATTTTGCCCTGTCAGCAGAGGCGGCTTTGGAATACTTAGAAAATCATAAAGAAGCGTCGATTGTCTTAATTTTGTCGGATATTAATATGCCCGGTATGAATGGGATAGAACTGCTCAGAATTATCAAAAAAAAGTTTCCCAATCTAAAAATTTTTATGATTACCGCTTATGAAGATGAGAACAATCACCAAACTGCAATGGCTTATGGGGCTGATGACTATATTACTAAGCCTGTGAATTTTGAAGTTCTCAAAAATAAAATAATAAATTTGGAGTCACAATGAAATATAATTGATAATTGCTAATTGCTAATTGCTAATTGCTAATTGCTAGTTGTTAGTTGCACCCAGTCTCCCAGTCTCCCAGTCTCCCAGTCTCCCTCTCCCCATCTTCCTTCTTCCTTCTACTAGCAACTAAGAGCCTAATATGCCAGCTAAAATATTATTTGTGGATGACGAGCCAGATTTAGAATCTCTAATTTCCCAGAAATTTAGAAAAAAGATCCGTGCGGAAGAATACCAGGTGTTTTTTGCGTATAATGGCGTAGAAGCGCTGGCAAAGTTACAAGAACAACCGGATATAGACATTGTGCTGACTGACATTAATATGCCAGTTATGGATGGTATCGTTTTGTTAGGGAAACTTAATCAGATAGCTTCCCTAGTCAAAACAATAGTTATATCGGCTTATGGCGACTTGGGAAATATTAGAAAGGCGATGAACGCCGGAGCCTTTGATTTTTTGACTAAGCCTATAGATTTTAATGATTTAGAAATTACAATTAACAAAACATTGTTCCACGTGCAACAGTTAAAGGAAAACGAGCGCTCCCGCCAAGAAAGAGAGGAGAAATTGCGGCAATCGGAAGTGCGAGAGCGAGAAAAAGCTCTCCAACTAGAAGCCGCAATGCAAAAGTTACAGCGCACCCAATCTCAGCTTATTCAGACTGAGAAAATGTCTAGCTTAGGACAGTTAGTTGCCGGTGTTGCCCACGAAATTAATAATCCGGTTAATTTTATTTATGGCAATTTAACTTATGTCAATGAGTATAGTCAGAAGCTATTGGATTTAATCAACCTTTACGAACAGCATGATGCCCATAATCACCCTGAAATCGAAGCTTTAATTGACAACATAGAGCTAGAATTTATCAGAGAAGATCTACCTAAAATGCTATCTTCGATGAAAGTAGGGGCTGAACGTATCCGTCAGATTGTGCTGACGTTGCGGAACTTCTCCCGCCTTGACGAAGCTGAGATGAAACCCGTTAATATTCACGAGGGCATCGACAGCAGTATAGTCATTTTGCAGAGTCGGCTCAAGCCTAAGCCGGATTGTCCACCTATTCAAATTATTCAAGAATATGGAGATTTGCCGAAAATAGAATGTTATGTGGGTCAGTTGAATCAGGTATTTATGAATTTGCTGAGCAATGCGATTGATGCCTTGAATTCCTATGACAAAAAACGCAGCCCGGAGCAAATTAAAAACGAGCCTAGTACGATTACGATTCGTACTGCTATCCTAAATCAGGATTGGGTAATAATCAGTGTGAAAGACAATGGGCTGGGGATAACAAGTGAGGTAAGAACCCATCTATTTAGTCCTTTCTTTACAACTAAACCTGTGGGTCAAGGTACTGGTTTGGGATTATCTATTAGCTATCAGATTGTGGTGGATAAGCACGGCGGAGATTTGAAGTGTTTATCACAGCCAACAGAGCGGGGTGCAGAATTTGTGATTGAGATTCCTATTAGGCAGAATAATCGGGTAGAGATGAAGGAAACTTAAGGGGAATTAAACACAAAATCAGGGTAAAGTCTATAATCGCGATCGCACTTCCCCAATTTCTATGTAATTTATGAAGCCTCCCAAACACCGAACGACCTAGCTGAAGCCCTCAATAGTAGATTGTCAGTGGTTTGTCAGCTTGTAAGTACCCCAAACCGCTTAAGGTGAGGGTGTGATCACGCCCTCACCTTAACCAGTTGCGTAAGTATTGAACTAATAACTAATGACTAATGACTAATGACTAATGATTATCTTCCTCCGACTACAACATTTTTAATCCGCAAATGGGGGCCGCCGACGCTGACGGGTAAACCGCTTTGGCCACCTTTGCCGCAGCCGCCGTAGGCATAAACTGAGTCGTTGCCGATCGACTCAATATCCTTTAAAGTCTGAAATACATTGCCGCTTAAAGTAACATCGCTCACCGGTTCGGCCAATTTGCCGTTGCGAATCATGAAGCCTTCTGCTGCTGCAAAGGTAAACATTTCGCCGTTGGTTTGTCCTCCCAACATCCGCACTGCATACACTCCTTCCTCAATGTCGCCCACCATTTCATCAAAAGAATGTGCGCCAGATTCGATCGCCGTATTAGTCATCCGCACCAACGGCATAAAAGTAGCGCTCAGAGCCCTGGCATTTCCCGTCGGAGCTTCGCCCATTTTGCCCGCAGTCTCGCGATTGTGCATCCGAGCTGCTAAAACTCCATTTTTGATTAAATGCTTGCACTGAGCGGGCACGCCTTCGTCGTCGTATTTGAGAGTTCCCGGCAATCCCGGCAGAGTTGCGTCGTCAATTACGTTCAATTGTTCGATCGCCACAGGCTTGCCCAAAGTCAACAATTCCTGCATTTTCGGGTTTTCGTAAATGCCGTCAGCTTCCGACAAATGACCGAAAGCTTCGTGAATAAACACCCCCGACAAATAAGGGTCTAAAATCACCGGATACTGACCGCCTTTGACCGGTTTTGCGTCTAGTTGGCTTACAGCTCGAACAGCCGCACTCTTAACACGATCTTCAATATTTGTCAAGACACCGTAGTCCGATCGCGAGTGAATCGACTCAAACCCTTGACGGACGACACCATCTTCATTGCGGGCGATCGCCCCGAAACGCCCCGTCACGTCCAAGCGCTCCTGAGCGATCGAAGTGCCTTGAGAATTCACAAAATAAGTAATCCCAAATCGATCGCTGTAACCGGCCATTGTTGTCTGAATTCGTGGGTCGTAATCTAACAGCAACTGGTTGTAAGATTCGAGCAACTTGCGCTTTTCTGCTAGAGTGATCGATCGCGGATCATGACCCAATTCCACCGCTACATAATCTTGAATCGGCGTGACATCTGCTAGTACAGTTTTTTCGCTGCCAACTAAACGAGACTGCACGACAGCTTCTTCAATGCGAGCTTTTAACTCAGCTAAACCGTTAAAAGTTACAAAACTCCAGCCGCCTTTGTGACAAGCGCGGATGCCGCCAGCGAGACTAAAACTGCGGTTGACAGCATCTAACTGAGGGCCGCGAAAACTAATCGCTGTTGACTCGCTTTGTTCGAGGCGAACTTCTAGATAATCTACTCGATCGCGATAAGGTGCGATCGCTTCCATCAACTGTTCCTGCATCAAATTGCCCCTATGAAGATTTACGCCCAGCGCTGACAAAAATTATTGCTAACTCCATTTTAACCAATAAATCCCGTCTTTCGGGTGCGCGAGTCCGAACGGGGAGAGGGAGAGTCTGGGCTGTTTCATTCTAGAAAAAATCAGGGTTTTGTCTTGTAGGGGTAGTGCCCCCGTGCCTACCCCTCCACTCTTGCCCCAAGCCCGGTATCCCGGAAATATTGCATTTGCTTAGAAAAATAGAATTAAAATAAATCTATCTAAAGACTTAGAAATATAGCTTAAGTGCCGGCAAATGCAATACTTTAAGATTAAAAAATTTCAAATTTCACCTTATTTAGCAGCAATTGCCACATCAGTAGCAATTTTGGTCGGAGTTGGCATTTTAGATAGATCGGAACAACAGCGATTTTTGCAGTACAGCCGCACTAGCACGATCGATCGGCTCAGCACAGTCCGTTCTAAGCTGGAAAGCTCTTTGAATTCCCGGCTGTTTTTGATCCGGGGTTTGGTGGCTGACATTTCCAACAACCCAAACATCACCGAAGCCCAGTTTACAGCGACGGCGAGAATTCTGCTGGCACAGCAAACGGGGATTCGCAGCGTAAGTTTAGTTAAAGGCACGACGGTCGCTTACATTTATCCGCGGGAGAGAAATCAAAAGGCGATCGGGGTTGACTTGACGGCAGTACCCGAACAGCGAGAAATGATCGAAGATGTCATCAACACCAGAAAAACTTTGCTTGCCGGGCCAGTGAAATTATTGGAAGGGGGCGTGGGGTTCATCAGCCGATCGCCCATTTTTCTCACACCCTCCGGCGCAGATCCCGAAACAGGAGTTTACTGGGGCTTGGCAAACCTGGTTCTCAACAAAGATTCCCTGTTTGACGAAGCAGGACTCAACGATTCGTCAGCCAAGCTGCAATACGCTGTGCGCGGCAAAGACGGGAGGGGAAAGTCCGGCGACGTGTTTTTCGGCGACAAGTCGATTTTTCAGAAAAGTCCCATGCTTCTGGAAATCACTTTGCCCAACGGTTCCTGGCAGTTGGCAGCAATTCCGGCGGGAGGATGGCCAAAGAATTCGCCGTTGCGGGGGTGGTTGCTGTTTGGTGGCTGCTTGCTGGCTGTTTTCTGCGGGGCGGTGGCCTTTAGTTGGGTCTACGGGCCTGCGAAATTGCGCGCGAACGAAGCTAAGTACCGGCAATTGGTGGAGAATACTAACAGCATTATTGTGCAGTTAGACAGCGAAGGTAAGATTACTTTTTTTAATGAGTTTGCGGAAACTTTTTTCGGGTATTTAGAAGCAGAAATAATTGGCAAAAGTGTGATCGGCACAATTGTAGATTCGGCCGATTTGTCGGAAAATCATTTAGCCGTAATAATTCGAGACTGTGCGACAGAACCGGACAAATATTTCAAACACGAAAATCAAAACATCCGCCGCAATGGCGAAAAAGTCTGGGTAGCCTGGAGAAACCAACCTTTGCTTGATGACCGAGGACGAGCGATCGGGATCCTGTCGGTGGGTACAGATATTAGCGATCGCAAAAAAGCTGAAATCGCCCTGCAAGCTTCTGAATCAGAATTGCGAGCTTTGTTTGCGGCCATGAGCGACGTAATTTTTGTGCTCGATATTGAAGGACGCTTCCTGAAAATTGCCCCCACAAATCCCGAACTTTTGTACAAGCCACCGGCCGAACTTGTCGGACAAAAAACCCGCGATATATTTGAACCAGAAATAGCAGAAATGTTTCTGAAGCAAATTCGCCTCGCCCTCGCTACGAATCAAATCAGTAGTTTAGAATATAACCTGCCAATTGGCAGCGAACAAAAGTGGTTTTTCGCTAACATTTCCCCCATGAAAGAAAATACGGTTCTCTTGGTAGCCCGCGACATTACGCAGCGCAAGCAATCTGAAAATTGGTTGAGCGGTCAAAAACAAATTTTAGAAATGATTGCTCAGGGCGCTTCTCTGGGCGATACTTTAAATACCTTAATTGAAATTGTCGAACAGCAATCGAGAGATGTTATGGGTTCGGTTTTGCTGTTAGATAAAGACGGTCAACATTTGCTGCACGGAGCCGCGCCGAGTTTGCCGGAAAGTTACAATGCTGCTGTTAATGGTGCAGCCATCGGCCCGGATGTCGGTTCCTGCGGCACTGCTGTTTACCGCCGCGAACCAGTGATCGTTACAGATATTGCTACCGATCCTTTGTGGGAAAATTATCGAGATTTAGCCTTTACTTTTGGACTTAGATCTTGCTGGTCTAGTCCTATTTTTTCGTCGGTCGGCGAAGTTTTAGGGACTTTCGCCATGTATTGCGCCCAACCGCGCGCTCCCGAAAATTTTGAGCTGCAGTCGATCGAAACTGTCAGGCATTTAGCAGGAATTGCGATCGAGCGCAAACAAGCAGAAGAAAGTCTCAAACAGCTCAATCAAGAACTAGAAAATAGAGTCGAACAAAGAACAGCTCAATTGCTCCAAACAGAAGAACGTTGGCAGTTAGCGCTCAAAGGCAATAATGACGGTATTTGGGATTGGAACTTGCACACGAGAGAAATATTCCTATCCGATCGCTTTAAGGAAATCACCGGATACGAACACAGGCCAAATCTCGATTACTTTGACGAATGGAACAGAGGCACGCATCCCGACGATTTAGACTTAGTAATGCAAGCTTTCCAAGACCATTTAGACAGAACAACACCCCATTATATCATCGAATACCGCTTGTGGTGCTACAACAGCTCCTACAAATGGATACTCTGTCGGGGACAAGCTTTGTGGGACGCATCTGGAAAAGCAGTCCGCATTGTTGGTTCAATTACTGACATTACGGAGCGCAAACAAGCAGAGGAAGCACTGCGTTCAAGCGAGGCAAAATTTCAAAAGCTGTCGGCTAATTTGCCGGGAATGATTTATCAATGTTTGCTGCGTCCAGATGGCTCTGTCAGTTTCCCTTACATGAGTCCAGCTTCCCGAGAAATGTTTGAATTAGAACCCGAATCTGTTATACAAAATTCGGCTTTACTAATAGATTTGGTTCATCCTGAAGACAGCCAAAATTATTACGAATCTATTACTATTTCAGCGCAAAGTTTGCAACCTTGGGAGTGGGAAGGACGGCTGGTGCTGCCTTCAGGCAAAATTCGCTGGTTTCAGGTAATTTCGCGTCCTGAAGCTAAAGAAAACGGCGATATTCTTTGGGACGGCATCACCATTGATGTGACGGATCGCAAACAAGCTGAATTAGCTTTGCAACACAGCCAGCAGTTTGTTCAAAAAATTGCCGATGCTACTCCCGGTATTTTGTATCTCTACGACTTGGAAGAACAGCGAAATGTCTATGCTAATTCTTCTATTGGCACGATTTTGGGCTATAGCTTTGACGAAATTCAAGCGATGGGTGCGTCACTGATTCCTCAGTTAATGAACCCCGAAGATTTGTCAAAAGTTCTGGAACATCACGCGAGCTTTGCAGGAATTGAGGATGGCAAAGTTCTGGAAATTGAGTACCGGATGCAGGGCGCAGACAATCAATGCTTTTGGCTGCAAAGTAGGGATAGTATTTTTAGCAGGAATTCTGAAGGTCAGCCCAAGGTAATAATTGGATTTTCCCAGGATATTACGACTCGTAAACAAGCAGATGAATATCTGCGACAAAGCGAGGCGCGAGAAAGATCGAGATCCCGAGAGTTAGAGTCAGCGCTGCTGGAATTACGCTCTACTCAATCTCAGCTCATTCAAACTGAAAAAATGTCTTCTTTGGGGCAATTAGTTGCAGGCATCGCCCACGAAATTAATAATCCGGTTAACTTTATTCACGCTAACATTGATTATCTCAAGCAGTATACTACACAGTTGATCGATCTGGTGACTCTTTACGAACATGAGTATCCCGAACCTAATCCAAAAATTGTCGATCGCATTCAAGAGATTGATTTGGATTTCATGGCTGAGGATTTAATAAAAATTGTGGGTTCGATGCAGGTGGGAACCGAGCGCATCCGGCAAATTGTGTTGTCGCTCAGGAATTTCTCGCGGCTGGACGAATCGGCAATGAAGCCCGTTGATATTCACGCGGGAATTGATAGCACTTTGTTGATTTTGCAGCATCGCTTGAAGAGTCACGACAGCCGCCCAGCAATTGAAGTAATTAAGGAGTTCGGCAAAGTGCCACTGGTGGAGTGCTATGCGAGCCAACTGAATCAGGTGTTTATGAATATTATTGCTAATGGAATTGATGCTATTGAAGAACGATATCACCAGTTATCGGTTCCACAATCAGAGACAAAGAGTGGACGGATTGCTATTTCCACTGGTGTAACCCCCCAGAACACTGTTAGGGTAGAAATTTCGGACAACGGTACGGGCATTCCCGAGGGGATAGTCGATCGCATTTTTAACCCGTTTTTTACTACGAAAGCTGTGGGGAAAGGTACGGGGTTGGGAATGTCTATCGCGCACTCGATTGTGGTGGAAAAGCACAAGGGCAAGATTGACTGTATTTCGTCCATAGGATGCGGAACGACTTTTAAGATTGAGATTCCGATCGACAAAGTGCATAAATAGTAGGGTGCGTCACTCGATTTTAGATTTTAGATTTTAGATTTTAGATTTTAGATTTTAGATTTTAGATTTTAGAATTCACTCCACAGTGGTAGAGTGCGTCAGTCGATTTTAGATTTTCAGGCGCGGGCGTGGAGTCATAAGCTGACGCACCCTACAAGTATTAGCAGTTATTGATTTTCAGGCGCGGGCGTGGAGTCATAAGCTGACGCACCCTACAAGTTAACGACTAAAATAGATTGAAGCTGCTAAGGTAGCGGTGCTGCATCAAACCTTTAATTGTATAAAAATTGACATGATGGGATTAATCCTGGAAGCGCTGCAAGCAATGGGACATAATGTCCGGTGGATGTCTTGGAATTTGTTTTTGGCTTTAGTACCGCTGGGCCTGAGTTTTTGGCTGTTCCGCAAACCTCGATCGCGCTGGCTGCTGTGGGGTACGGCCTTTCTCCTGGGCGCTACTTTTTTGTCCAGCACGCGCCCTGTTTTTGCCTATCTGAAGCACATAGTGCAAGATGTGGGCAAAACTTACGTTTTGGGGGCGATCGCGATTACCCTGGCCTTGATGGCTTTAGACATCTGGGTACTGCGGCAGCGCGGAGTTCGCTCTCTCCGCTGGTGGGGCGGTTTTTTCTGGTTTATCGCATTTTTGCCTAATGCGCCCTACGTTTTAACTGATATCATTCACCTGATCCGCCAGATTAAAGAGGGGAACTCGGTGTGGATTGTGACTCTAGCTTTGATCCCGCAGTATCTGGTGTTTATGCTGGTCGGGTTTGGGGCTTACGTCCTGTCGGTGATGAATTTGGGTTACTATTTGAAGCAACAGGGTTGGAGTAGATTTATCCTGGCAACGGAGATAACTATACACGCACTTTCGGCGATCGGGATTTATTTAGGGCGATTTATCCGCTTCAACACTTGGGATATTCTGACTAATCCCGATGCGCTGGTTAACACCGTAATGAATGATTTGATTGGTAAGCGTCCGGTTGTAGTAATGGCTGCAACCTTTGTAGTAATTGCTGTTTTGTATTGGCTAATGAAACAAGTAATTTTGGGGATTAGCCAGCGATTTTACAGCAGCCAGTCGCAGTCGGACTTGGCCGGCGAAAGCGCGACTTCTTCCGATCCCATCGATTTGAGATTTTAGATTTTAGATTAAAGAATTGACTCCGCAGATGAATCTAAGAGCTTGAACTAACGTCCAAACTTTTTTGGTCTCCACCACTTAAGTCGGAAAACAAGTATCCGTCTGTGGGTGAGACCAATTTTTTTCGCGAACCTCCCAAATAAATTTCTGCATCAGTTGGTTACAAGACTTGATATGTTAGAACAGTCAAAGTAGTTTTGTAAACAGCAAAGATGAATCGATTTGACCGTCAGTTGTGGCAGAGATTTATTGCGATCGCTCAACCTTACTTTTATCCTTTAGAGCCTGGAGGTGGCAGAATCTTTTTAGGATTAGTAGCGCTGTTGTTGATATTTCTCTTCGCTGCGATGTTTGTGCTCGTCAGCGCTGTATGTTTGGGTACTCAAGTCTTATTTCCCGAATTTGTAAATAGTATTGCTGCGGGCTTAGTTACTTTGTTGAAAGGAATTATTAATTCGCCCGCAATTGCAATCATTGGTTTAATGCTAATCCTACCGGTGGCTGCTTTTGTCTTTTTCGGAAGCAAGTTGATACCGCGCTGGAAGCAGTGGACAATGTTAGCTCTGCTGCTATTTTTGTCGCTGTCAGTTAGCGGAATTAACGTAGTAATTAGCTACATTAATAACTTTTTTACGACAGCACTTGCTGAAAAAGATCAGACCACTTTTTGGCGGTTTATGTGGGTTTATGCTGGAGCTTTCATCATCGCTACTCCGATAGTGGTGATTTATCGCTATACCCAAGATAAACTAGGGCTGTATTGGCGAGAGTGGATGACTGATAGTTTCCTGGATAGATATTTTCAAAACCGCGCTTATTACGAAATAAATTCTCAAAACGAAATCGACAATCCCGACCAGCGACTCGCTGAAGATATCAAATCTTTCACTAGCACGAGTTTATATTTTTTGTTGCTGATGTTGGGAGCAGTTATTGATGTTATTTTTTTTACGGGTATTCTGTGGTCTATTTCTAAAAGTCTTTCGATCGGACTAATCATTTATGCTGTCTTTGGCACGGCAATAATGGTAATTTTTGGCAAAAAGTTGATTGTTTTGAACTTCAATCAGCTCCGCAAAGAAGCTGACTTTCGCTATGGCTTGGTTCACATTCGGGACAATGCAGAATCAATTGCTTTTTATCGTGGAGAAGCACAGGAATCTGTTCAGGTGAAACACCGATTTTTAGCAGCAATTCGGAACTTTAATTTTCTAATTGGGTGGCAGCGTAATCTGCAATATTTTACACTCAGCTATAAATATGCAACTTATATTATACCCTCTTTATTTCTGGCTTCTATCTACTTTGCAGACCAGATAAAATACGGCGATATTACTCAAGCTGAATTTGCTTTTCGTCAGGTTTTAGAGGCATTTTCTTTAGTGGTATATAATATTGAAGACTTGAGTGCTTTTGCAGCGGGGATTAATCGTCTAGCTACGTTTAATGAGTCTTTAAAAGATGAAAAAAATGCTGTTAAATTCGACGACGAAATTAGAACAATCGATACAGTTATAAGTTCGCAGTTGACATTGGAACACGTTACTTTAGATACTCCGAAACATCAAAAGACTTTGATTAGGGATTTGTCGGTAGCTGTGTCGTCAGGAGAAGGACTATTAATTGTCGGGCAAAGCGGTGCTGGAAAGAGTTCTTTGCTGCGGGCCATTGCGGGTTTGTGGGACGCGGGAACGGGCCGTTTGGCGCGGCCGGAATTGGGGGAAATGTTGTTTTTGCCGCAGCGTCCTTATATGATTTTGGGTAATTTGCGATCGCAACTTTTGTATCCCAATAGCAGCAGCGAGGTTGATGAGGAAAAATTGCGCCGCGTTTTGGCATCAGTAAACTTAGCAGATTTGCCGGACAGATTGGGCGGTTTTGATGCGGATTTAGATTGGGGTGAGATTTTGTCGCTGGGAGAACAGCAACGTTTAGCTTTTGCTAGATTGTTATTGACAGAACCGCGATATGCTATTTTGGATGAGGCGACAAGTGCTTTGGATTTGAAGAACGAGCAACATTTATACGAGCAGTTGCAAGCCACTAAAACTACGTTTGTGAGTGTCGGCCACCGATTGAGTTTAGTGAAATATCACCAGCAGGTTTTGGAACTTGTGGGCGATGGGAGTTGGCGGCTGCTTTCGGCCCAAGAATACCGCGCTAGTGCGACAATTTTTGGCTGATACAGCGCTGCTTTCAAAAATTGTAAATTTACCTGGTTTTTGGTTCGTGGTGGGTTGTGGTGCGGTTGGAGCTTTATGGTTTGGTGCTATAAATTAATCGCCGCGCCTCCACTCTACAATAGGTTTTACGGGTAGGCAGACAGCAACAATTTATGGTGATCAACTCCCCGTTTCTCATACCATCTTAGATTAAAGAATTAAAGAATTGAAGAATTGGGAATGACTGATTGTGTATTGGTTTGGAGCACGGGCCTACAGTTGCATTTTTTTAAACTGGTATCACAATCAATAATTGGGTATAAATATCTAAAACTGCCCAAACAGCAAAAAGCAAGCTGAACGTTTGCAAATTCGATTTAATTGCTCGCCCGCGAGAACTCACACAATATAATATAAGGTAGATTTTTAGTATAGGCGAGATTCCTACCTTGACTACTCCGATTCCTCAAAACTTTGTGCAAACGATCGCCAAACAGCGCGGTGTCACAGATGCCGAGTTAGAAACTGTGTTTATGGCTCTCGACGGTCAATCTACAGCGACGATCGCCACAAAGCTTGGCATTAGCGACATCGCCGTTCGCAAAAGACTCGGCGAAGTTTACAAAAAGTTTCAGATCGGGGGGAACGGCCCTGGAAAGCTTTCGGAATTGAGGCATCAGTTGCTGTTTTCATACCACATCGATCAGGGAACAAGCGATTTTAGTGGAGGTAAAGGCTCTCTATTAAAGATGGCCATCGGACACCGACAGGAAGATTGGGGTCAAGCACCGGATGTTTCGGTTTTTTACGGACGGACTGAAGAATTAACTACTTTAAAGCAGTGGATTGTATCAGATAATTGTCGCCTAATAGCGCTGCTTGGTTTGGCTGGTAGCGGCAAAACAACTCTGTCGGTGCAGTTGGCAAAACAGGTACAGAATGAGTTTGATTTTGTGATTTGGCGATCGCTGCGATCGACACCCGCACCATTCGACTTCCTAGGGAGCTTAATTCAACTTTTTTCTAACCAACAAAAACCCGATGTACCCATCGACCTCAACAGCAAAATTTCGCGATTGGTCGAGTATCTGCGGAAACACCGCTGTCTGGTAATTTTAGACGATTTTGAAGCGGTTCTCAGACCCGAAGAATTAGCGGGACACTACCGCGAAGGCTACGAAGGATATCGAGATTTAATTGTGCGGCTCTGTGAGGTCAATCACAATAGCTGTTTAGTGCTAGTTAGTTCGGAAGAACCTACGGAACTGGCTTTGCTGGCGGGAGAAAAAGTGCGGTCTTTAAAACCTGCTATTTCCGAGGAAATAGCGCGGGAAATCTTCCAAGAAAAAGGTTTGTCGCCTCAAGATCAAGAGTTGGAAATCTTGTTATCCCGGTACGGAGGCAATCTGTTAGCATTAAAGATTGTAGCGACAACAATTAACGAGTTTTTCGAGGGAAATATTTTAAAGCTTTTGGAAGCAACGGCTTTATTTATTGAAGAACATATCAGCAATTTGCTGGCGCAGCAGTTCGATCGAATCTCTAGTTCAGAACAAGAGATTGCCTACTGGATTGCTATTGCTCAAAGCCCGATTTCCCTGACGACTTTGCGAGAGCAGATGTTTGCCAATTCATCGCTTTCAGATTTGCTAAAAAATCTCGATTCTCTGGGTCGTCGCTCGCTGATTGACAAAATTAGTGAGGGCGGGGAAACAGTTTTTATGCTTCAGCCTTTGATCGTGCAATATGTGACCGACAGATTAGTCGATCAGATTCGAGGGGAGGTTTTGGAGACGGTTAAGACCCAAGGAATAGAAAGAATGCGGCTGTTGAAAACTCACAAATTGAGCATCAACATTGCTAAACGGAAAGGGGATAAAGGCGAACCAAGTAGCTCTATTTTAGCATTAGTAAAAAATCGGTTGCAAGTGTTGTTTGTGAAGACGACAGGCTCTGAAGAACCGCTAAATATCTTGAAGAAAATTGCCTCTGATCTGGAGGATAAATCGATTCTTGAGGTGGGATATGCTATGGAGAATCTGGCGCAGATTATTTCAGAAATTCAGCGATAAAAAAAAAGCGATCGCCCTTTGACAAAAGCGATCGCCCAATTTTCAACACAAACAGAGTTCGATAAAATTATTTGACAATGCCAAAAACCGATGCAGATTCAGATCCTGTAATTTTGTCCAAAGCAGGCGATTTTTGAGCTTGGGCAATTTTGGGAACCAAAAGTTGATTCGCATAAATCCGAGGATTTTGTTGAGCAATTTGGATGTAAGATTGGCGGACTTCTGCGTTGACTGCGACAGTCTTCGCATCGTAGACTTGCATCGCCATGTTGGGATAAAAACCAATGCCGACAATCGGTATCAAAAAGCAAAATGCGATCGCCACTTCCCGAGGTTTAGCATCAATAAACGGTGCATCACCAGGCAAAACGCAACTATTACCAAAACAAACCGCTTCATCCAGATTGTTTCTCTGATTCTGCAGATTTAGATCCTCAAGGTCGCAAGCAGCTAGGGTGCCACAGTTGTAAAATAACTGTCGCAGCATCGAGAGCAAATAAATCGGCGTCAAAATCAGTCCTACTGCCGCCAGGAACACTGTCACGGCGCGGAAAGAACCGCTGTACATATCGCTAGTTGCGACGCCCACAAACACTGACAGTTCGCTAGCAAAACCGCTCATTCCGGGGAGTGCCAAAGATGCCATCGCCCCTGCGGTAAACAAGGCAAACACTTTCGGCATGACTTTCCCAATCTCGCCCATCTCGTCCATGATCATTGTATGGGTGCGATCGTAAGTAACGCCAGCCAGGAAAAACAATACTGAGGCGATTAAACCGTGGGAAATCATTTGCAACAGCGCCCCGTTGATTCCCAAATCCGTGAAGGAAGCAATACCCAACAACACGAATCCCATGTGAGAAATCGACGAATTCGCTAAGCGGCGCTTCATGTTCGATTGGCCAAAGGAATTCAGCGCGCCGTAGATAATATTGACCACGCCGAGCACCGCCATAATCGGTGCAAAGTAAACGTGTGCTTGGGGAAGAAGTTCCAAATTCAGCCGAATCAATCCGTATCCGCCCATTTTCAGCAATACGCCGGCCAGAATCATCGACACGGGAGAAGATGCTTCGCCGTGGGCATCAGGTAGCCAAGTGTGGAAAGGGAAAATCGCCAGTTTCACACCGAAGGCAATCAGCAATCCCGCATAAAGCAGTAATTCTAAACCCAGTGGGTAGTCCTTCAAGCCTAGTTCTACCATGTCGAAGGTGGGGGTGCCTCCGCCGTAGAATGCCATTGCTAAGGCAGCTATCAAAATAAAGATGGAAGCGCCCGCAGTGTAAATCAAGAATTTGGTAGCTGCGTAGCGGCGGTTTTGTCCGCCCCAAATCGAGATTAGCAGGTACACCGGAATTAGTTCTAGTTCCCAGACAATGAACAGCAGCATGATGTCTTGGGCGACGAACACTCCTATTTGTGCGGAGTACATCACCAGCATCAGGAAGTAGAAGAGTCGTGGCTTGCGATCGACTTCCCAGGCTGCAAAAATAGATAGTGTCGTCACCAATCCCGCCAACAGTACCAACGGAACTGACAGTCCGTCAACGGAAACAGACCAGTTGAGGCCTAAAGAAGGTATCCAGGAATATTGCTCGACGATTTGGAAAGTAGAGATGCTTGGATCGTAATGAGTCCAAAACACCCAGCACATTAATACAAAATCTGCAATACCTACGCCTAGGGCATACCAGCGAATGGTTTTGCCGTCTGTATCCGGCAGAAAAGGGATGGCAAGGGAAGCTAGCAGGGGTAGGATGACAATTGCGGTCAGCCAAGGAAATTGATCCGCTATCATAGTGAGAATAAATACTTAGTTGGAAGTTACCAAAATTATAATACTAAATTTAATTAAAACTTAAGATTTATTCATAAATATTTTTTATATCGAGACAAATGCGGAGGATGATATCACGAATTGCTACACACGTCAATTGATTTTCGATTTTTGATTTTCGATTCAGGACTTACGCACAAAAAAAATATAGCGTTTTGTAGGCGCAATCTGCCTGTGGTTGCGCCTACTCTGGTAGATGGTTGGTTGACATACCCCAGCTATCGAGGCATGGGGATTCTTTCTTCTCAGGGATTCCGACGAATTTACTTGCAAGAAAGCATCACAGGCGGTATGCCCTACGGCTGCAAGTCCTCTAATTAGGGTTTTAGGCTTTTTCAGCAAACCCTATTTAGCAGAATATAAAGATTATGGCAAATTTTTCAAACAAATTGCCACCTCATCTCACCAGAGTTGCTTAATCCTCCTAAGTTGGGAAAAACCCAGAGAAATCACAACTTTAGAAGGAGAAAACCGACCCACTCGCACCTTACACCTCAAAGGCTTAGGAGAACAAGCAGGAGAAATATTCAAAGAAAAAGGATTAACAAATGAGGAAAACTGGTCGGAAGTAATCACCCTTTATCAAGGTCATCCTTCCTGGTTAAACATCATCGCTTCAACAATTGTAGAATTATTTGACGGGAATGTAGCCGGGTTTTTAGCCAAAGAAAATGATATCTATTTAGGGGACATAGAACCCCTATTAGAATCTCAACTAGAGCGTTTGTCGGAATCAGAAAAAAAGGTGAGCCAATGGTTAGCAAGTCAAGATGACGCGGTAGATATTTCCCAACCACCAACCGATCGCGAATTATCCCAATCTGAATTGTGGCAAGCCATACAATCCCTGGCCCGACGCGGTTTAGTCGAAAAAGTACAACTAGGAGCGCGATCGCTCTTTCTGCTCAATCCCGTATTCAAAGCTTACATTAAGTGCCGATAAAATATCATACAATATATAATATTTGATGGATAGACAAACCGCAGATACAAAGTAGATAAACACAGATAAACGCCGATAATTTCAAGATAGTTTCTGACTTTTTCAATCTTGTCTAATGTAAGGGCAAAGCATGATTTTTTCAATCGCGCTTCTCAACTACAACGATCGCATAAAAGCATTCAGCGCATCATATTGATCTGCCATCCGCGAATAAAACTCGATCGCAAGGACTTACCCATCAGACCAAAGAAACCGGGTTTTTTAGCTAATCTGTGGACTACAACGAAAATTTTTCGTAAAAAACCCGGTTTCTGACCACCCGTGCGTAAGTCCTAATATAAATACAGGATTTTCCCCAAACAAAAAGCGCCCCTATTACTAGGAGCGCTTTATGTCAATCTCAGACTAAAACTTAGCCATTGATAGAAGGAGCAATCATTGCAACTGGGGTGACTTCACCAGCAGCCAA